>JBCBPG010000587.1:0-3375 GCA_039820865.1 Pseudomonadota bacterium | reverse complement strand
GCAGGCCCGGCACGCGCAACCGGGCGCCGAGCGCGCCGCGACAGGAAGGACGGACCGATGTCGAACACCTACGCCAGCACCAACACCTTCGCCACGCACGAGACCACCACGACCCCGCGGCCGGTCGATCCGGACACCGGCCGCTCGACCAGCGAGCGGCAGTCGATGGAGGATCGGACCCGGGAGATGGAGCGCCAGGCCGAGGACCTGCAGGCCGAGGCCGACAGGCAGGCCGAGCGCGGCGAGAACAACGTCTTCGCCAAGTTCGGGGCCAAGACGTCGAAGGACGACGCGGCCGCGACCCTGAACGACACGGCCGATGCGATGACCCGCGCCCAGCAGGAGACCACGCACAGGCAGTCCGGGTTCGAGGCGGAGCTCGACGCCATGCAGGACGCGATGAGCGAGAGCGCCTTCCAGTTCGACGACAACGCCTACCTGCTCTGACCCGCGACCGGGGCGCGCGCCGGCCGGCCCGCGCCCCCGACGCCAGCCCGGGAGAGAGACGATGATGATGCCCGCGACCGACGACCTCCACCTCTTCACCGCCGGGGCGGCGCGCCGGGGCTTTGCCATCGTCGCGCCCGAGCTCAGCCAGGTCGAGCCCTTCGCCTCGGCGCCCGCGGGGGCCTTCGGGGCGGCGCTGATGGGCCAGATGGCGCGCGGCCACCACCTGATCGCGGCGCGATGCGGCCGGCTGGAGGGATACCTGGGCTGGGGGCTGGCGGACGAGGCGGTGGCGACCGGCTATGCCGAGGGGCGGCTGGTGCCGCGCCAGGGCGAGCTGGCCGAGGGCGACTGGGTCGTGGTGATGATCGTCCATGCCGACAGCCCGGCGGTGCTGCGGGCGATGATCCGCGAACTCCGCGCCCGCTATCCGGGCCGGCGCTTCGCGGGCCTCCGCCGCAAGCCCGGCCTGCCGGAGCGCGGCGTGACGGGTCGCAGCGCGGGGGCGCCGGCATGAGCCAGACCGGGCGCTGTACCGGGCGCTGGACGGGGCGCCCGCGTCACGATGACGGCCGCCGCGGGCGCACCCGCGACGGCCCGATCGCTCAGGCCTGTTTCCAGGCGGTCGGGTCGATGTCGAGGTCGGCGTACTTGTCCGGGTCGAGCACCGGGTGTTCGACGCCCTGGCCGAGCTGGCCACGATAGTCGTCGATGATCCGGAGCGCGATCGGGAACAGCATCAGGATCGCCAGCAGGTTCACCAGCGCCAGGATCCCCATCATCGGGTCCGAGAAGAAGAACACCGATGTCGCCCCCGGCGCAGTGGCGCCCAGGAACACCAGCCCCATGATCGCGACCTTGAGCGCGTGCAGCGCCCAGACCTGGTCGGTGAACACCGTCAGCGCCGTCTCGCCCAGGTAGTAGTTGTAGATGATCGACGAGAAGGCGAAGAGCAGGATCGCCAGGCTGAGGAAGTATTGCGACCACTCGCCGACATGGCTGACCAGCGACTGCTGGGTGAGCGCCACGCCGTTCACGTCCGCAGCACCCGCCACGTAGACATCGCCGAGCAGGATGATGAAGGCGGTGCAGGAGCAGATCAGGATCGTGTCGATGAAGACCGAGAGCGCCTGCACGATGCCCTGGCTGACGGGGTGGCGCACATAGGCGACCGCCGCGACGTTGGGCGCCGAGCCGAGGCCGGCCTCGTTCGAGAAGAGCCCGCGGCGCAGTCCCTGCGCGATGGCCGCGCCCATGCCGCCGCCGACCGCCTCCTCGAACCCGAAGGCGTTGGAGACGATGGTGACGAAGACGCCGGGCACCTCGGTGATGTTGATCAGCACGACGATCAGCGCCATGGCGATGTAGCCGATCGCCATGATCGGCACGACGATGTCGGCCGTCTTGGCGATGGTCTTGATACCGCCATAGATGATCGCGCCCGTCACCAGCGCCAGCCCGATCCCGGTCCAGAGCCGGTCGATGCCCATGCTGTCCTGCATCGCGCCCGCGACCGTGTTGCCCTGGAAGGCATTGAAGCCGAAGGCGAAGGCCGCGATCAGCGAGATCGCGTAGAGCCAGGCGAGCCATTTGAAGTGATGGCCGAGGCCGTGGAGGATGTATTGCGCGGGGCCGCCGCGATAGGTGCCGTCGGGCTCGGAGCGCTTGTAGAGCTGGGCGAGCGAGCATTCGACCAGGCTGGTGCACATGCCGATCAGCGCGATCGCCCACATCCAGAACACGGCACCGGGCCCGCCCAGCGTGATCGCGACCGCGACGCCCGCGATGTTGCCGCCGCCGACGCGCCCGCCGACCGAGACGAGCAGCGCCTCGCGGGCCGAGACATGCCCCTCGGCGCCGGGCTGGTCGCCCTTGAGCACGCCCCACATGCGCTTGAAGAAGCGGAACTGCACGAAACCCGTTGCGAGGGTGAAGAAGCAGCCGAAGACGACGAGCAGCGGGATGAGCGACCATCCCCAGGTGCCGTCGCCGATGACGTTGAAGATACTTTCGAGAAAAGCCATGGCAGGTGTCTCCCAGTCTGGCGGCACGGGCGTCTCTCGCCTCTTTGCCGCGACTCGAATCCTGCGCACGTCCTGCGCCGGGACGCCAGTCTCGCGATGATTCCGTGATCGAATCGGTCGTCCCTGGCGCGTGAATCAGCAGGCGGCGCCCTGAAAGGCGGCACGCCCGCGCGTCCTCAGCCCGCGAGTGCGCGCCTGCGGAGCACGAGTGCCACCAGGGCACCGACCGGGGCGAGCCAGAGCGCCGTGCGCAGGATCGCCGCATCGACGCCGGCGAGCGCGAGGGCGACGGGCACCGCGGCCGTGAGCGTGGCGCCGGCGGCGGCGGCGAGGCGCGCGCCGGTGCGCCCCGCGCGGCGGGCGGCGAGCAGCAGCGGCGCACCGACGAGCGCGAGGCCCGCCAGCCAGACCGGCAGCGAGCCGCCCGCCAGGCTGACCGCGGCGCCGAGCACGGGGCGCCAGGCCGCGGCCAGCGCCGCCCGGCCCTCGGCCACGTCGCCGAGATGGATCGCCAGCGCCACCGCCGCCCCCACGGCCCCGCAGGCGAGCGCCCCCGCCACCGCCGCCGTGATCACCGCCAGCGCCAGCCGCCCCGGACCGGGCGCCCGGCCTATGCCGGAGGCGCCGGCGGCGCCGGAGGCACCACGACGATCCAGGGGGCCTTCGGCGTCTTCGTCGCCTCCGGCACGAGGCGGCGGGGTGACGGGTGGGGTCACGGGTGCGGTCACGGGCGGCCGCCCGGGGCGGGCCCGGCATCCTGCCCTCCATCCGGCCCTGCGCCCGGCCCTGCGTCCGCCCCTGCGTCAGGTTGGGGGTCCGGCGGCGCGCCGGGGGGGCGGCGGGCGATCATCACCATGGTCTCGTAGGTCATCACCGCCTCGCCGTCGGCGCGCTTGACCGTGTG
>JBCBPG010000586.1:0-3386 GCA_039820865.1 Pseudomonadota bacterium | reverse complement strand
GGATTGGCGCCGTCGACGGCGTATTCCCGCCCGTCGGGCAGGCGGATCTCGATCCGCCCGGTCTCGATGCGGCTGAGGATGGCATAGAATGTCTCGAACCAGCGCGGCGTCGGTGGCGCGGCGCGGTCGGTCGCTGGTAGGCGCGTCATCCGTGGTTCCCCGTCTGCGGAGACCCGTGGCCGGCCGGGCGGCGTCTCCCCGCGCCCTGCCCTGCCGGTTCCGGCCCCTGAATTCCTTGATCTATCGCTAGCGAGTGCCGGGGGCGAAAGGCAACTCCCCCTGCCGCGGGCGGGGGCGCCGCAAGCGCCGGCATGGCCCTGCTGCGACGACGCGCCGCCGCTGCGCCGCTGCTCTCGGGGGCGGGCGCCATCAGGCCGAGCGGGCATCGCTGCGACGGGCACGACGCGAGGCGTCGCGGGACAGCGCGTCGGCGCCCTGCGGGTACGGGCCGCGATAGGGGTGGAACGAGGCGCCCTTGAGCCAGAGGCGCAGCGCCTGCCAGTGGATCGCGGCGATCACCTTGAGCGACATCAGCGGGTGCGCGGCCCAGGCGGCGAGAAGCTGGCCGTCGGTCAGCGGGCGGCGGGTGCCGTTCTGCGTGGCGATCAGCCAGTCCTCGCCCGGGGCGTCGCCCGCCTGGCCCTGGCGGATCCGGACCGCGAGCCGCTCGCCCGGGGCCGCGAGGGTGAAGCGGTAGCGCTGGCCCATGTCGAGGAAGGGCGAGACGAAGAAGGCCTTGGGCGTCGCATGGCGCGCGGTCGGCGCATCGAGCGCCAGGACATAGGGGTGCTGGTCGCCGAAGGTGTTCTTGACCTCGTAGACGACGGCGTAGGGGCGCCCGCGGTCGTCGGCGCACCAGTAGACCGAGAGCGGGTTGAAGGCATAGCCGAGCAGGCGGGGAAAGGAGAGGAGCCAGATGCGCGCGGGCGCGGCCATGCCGGCGGCAGCAAGGCGCGCCTCGACCCAGGGGCGCAGGTCGCTGCCGTCGCGGGGCCCGTGATCGCGGCGGTGAAAGGCGAGCAGGCCGAAGCGGTCGAGCGCCAGCCAGCGGAGCGGACGGACCGTCTCCTCCAGCCGGTCGATGTCGAGCAGGAGCGAGAAGACGCGGTAGCGGAAGCGATGCGCGAAGGGGCGCAGCCGCATGTGCATCACGTGCCCGCGATAGAGGCAGGGCCGGATGTCGCAGGACCCTCCGGGCCGATCGGCCGTCCGCTCCGCCGCGGCCGGCGCCTCCGGCGCAGCACGCTCGCGCGTGGCCCCGGATGCGCCGCAGGCGCCGGGGGCGCCGGAGGCCCCAGGGCTGCCGGGGGCGCCGGAGGCCCCAGGGCTGCCGGGGGCGCCGGGGATTGGCGCGCCCGGCGCGCGCCCGGGGCTGTCGCCGGCGGCACTCATTCGGCGGCCGCGGCGACGGGGGGCGCGAGGGGCTGGCCGGTGTCGCGGGCCCAGGCCGGACGGGCGCCCAGCGCCTCGGCGACGCGCAGGCCCGTGCGCAGGCCGTCCTCGTGAAAGCCGTAGCCGAGCCAGGCGCCCGCATACCAGAGCCCGCCGCGCCCCTGCACGCCGTCCATCAGGCGCTGCCCCTCGAACGCCGCCTCGTCGTAGAGCGGGTGCGCCCAGGTCGCCTCGGCATGGGTGAGCGCGGGATCGGGATCGTGCATGGGGTTGAGCGAGACCACCAGCAGCCGGTCCTCGCGGATGCCCTGCAGGCGGTTCATCCAGTAGCTGACCTGCGCCGGGCGCCGGGCATCGGCATCCGCGCCGTCCGACAGGAAGTTCCACGACGACCAGACCTTGCGCCGCCGCGGCATCAGGGCGGTGTCGCCGTGCAGGACGGCGCGGTTCAGCGAGGTGCTGAAGCGCGACAGCACCGCGTGCTGGGCCGGATCGGGCGCGCCGCCGGCCTCGATCAGCGCGCGGGCCTGGGGCGCGTGGCAGGCGAGGAGGACGGCGTCGTAGCGCTCCTCGCCGCCATCCGCGAAGCGCAGCGTGGCGGGGCCGCCCGACAGCGCGCCGCTGGCGGGCGTCACGGCGGCGACGCGGCGCCCGGTCACCAGGCGCGTGCCGAGCCGGGCGGTCAGGCGGCGGACATACTGGATGCTGCCGCCCTCGACCGTGCGCCAGCGCTGGGCCGGGTCGAGGCCGGTCATCAGGTCGTGGTTGACGAAGAAGCGCACGAAGTTCGAGGCGGGAAAGGCCAGCATCGCCCTGGTCGAGGTCGACCAGATCGCGCCGCCCATCGGCAGGAGGAAGCGGTCGCGGAACCAGTCGGAATACCGCTCGGCCGCCAGCCAGTCGCCGAGCGCGCTGCCGTCGAGGGCCCCGCGCTCGAGCAGCGCCGGCGCGGTGGTCTGGAAGCGCCGGATCTCGCGCAGGCCCGAGACATGGCGCGGATCGAGGGCGCGCCAGCGCTGGGCAAAGAGCTTGTCGAGGCTGTCGCAGGCGTATTCGTGCCGCCCGCCCTTGAGCGAGAAGCCGAACGACATGTCCGACCAGCGCGACGGCACCTCGAGATGCTCGAACAGCGCACAGATGTTGGGATAGTTCTGCGCGTTGAAGACGATGAAGCCCATGTCGACGGGCTGCGTGCCGTCCTCAAAGGCGACCTCGACCGTGTGGGCATGGCCCCCCGCGCGCGGCTCGGCCTCGAAGAGGCGCACCTCGTGGCTCTCGGCCATGGCAAGGGCCGCGCCCATCCCGGCGATCCCGGCGCCGACGATCGCAATTCTCATTCCGTCTCCGTTCCCTCTCGCCGGCTCCTGCCGGCCCTCAGCGTCGCGCCGCATAGGCCGCGAGCGCCCGCTCCCGGCCCGCCTTGTGCCCGATCACCGGCGCCGGATAGGGCGCCGCGGGGTCGAGGCCCCAGGCCCGGGGCACCGCCTCGAAATAGGCCAGCGCGTCTCCATGTGGGCTAGTGCGTCCTTCGGCAATGAAACGGTTTCGATAGACTCCGTTCTTATCGAACTTTTCCGCCTGCGTGATCGGGTTGAAGACACGGAAGTAGGGTGCGGCATCGGGTCCCGAGCCCGCGGCCCACTGCCAGCCCATCGCATTGGCCGCGACGTCCCAGTCGATCAGGCACTCGCGGAACCAGGCCTCGCCGACCCGCCAATGGGTCATCAGGTGCTTGGTCAGCAGGCTCGCGGTCAGCATCCGCATCCGGTTGTGCATCCGCCCGGTGACATACATCTCGCGCATGCCCGCATCGACCATCTCGTAGCCGGTCATGCCGCGCCGCCAGGCCTCGGCATCCGCGTTGTCGTCCCGCCAGGGGAAGCTGTCCCATTCCTCGCGCCAGTTGGCGTCGGTCAGCCGGGGCGTGTGATGGACGAGGTGGTAGGAGAACTCGCGCCAGACGAGCTCCTTGAGAAAGGTCTCGGCGCCTTCGG
>JBCBPG010000585.1:0-3398 GCA_039820865.1 Pseudomonadota bacterium | reverse complement strand
GGGCACGGCCCGCCGCGTCACGCTGGCCCGCCTGGCCACGATGATCGTCGTCTGGCAGCAGCGGATGCGCGCGCGCCGGCGCCTGGCCGAGATGAACGATCACGCGCTGCGCGACATCGGGCTGACGCGCGACCAGGCCTGGGAGGAGGCTGCGAAGCCGTTCTGGCGCTGAGCAGCGGCCCGGCCCGGGCGGGCGCAGCGTGCGTGGAACGCACCGCCCGGGCGCGTTGTCGCACGGTGCCTGTCGCGCACCCCACGGACCGGCGGCGCGCCCGGCGGTCCGCCAGGGCGCCTGCCAACCGGGCGGGCGCCCTGCCCGCCCGCGTCAGCATAGGCCCCTGCGCATGAACATCCCGTTGCGTCCGCGCGCCCGGCAGCGTTCGCTGAAAGGTAACGGGATCGTGGCAACGATGACGTGGGAGGGGGCGAGAGCGGGCGTCTCCGGTCGGTCGGCAACCGCTCTAGCGAAAGCAGGTGTCGAGGGCCTGTGCCTCGACGGTGCGGATGCCGCCGGCGATCTGGCGCGCGCGGCGTTCGAGCGAGGCGGAGAGGCGCCGCGGATCGCGCGTCTTGGGTGCCGGCAGGATCGTCATGAGGCGCGCGGTCTGGAGCGGTGAGAGCGCCGCGGCGGGGACGCCGTAGTAGTGCCTGGCCGCCGCCTCGACCCCGAAGACGCCCTCGTCGAACTCGGCGATGTTGAGATAGACCTCGAGGATGCGGCGCTTGCCCCAGAGGGCCTCGATGAGACCGGCAAAGGGGACCTCCAGCGCCTTTCGCGCCAGCGTGCGGCCGTGCCAGAGGAAGACGTTCTTGGCGGTCTGCTGGGTGATGGTCGAGGCGCCGCGCAGACGCCCGCGCGCGCGATACTCGGCCACCGCGTCGTTGATCGCGGCCCAGTCGAGGCCGGAATGCTCGCAGAAGCGCGCATCCTCGGCCGCGACGGCGGCCCGGGCGGTGTCGAGGCCGATGTCGTCGAGCGAGACGGGGCGGTAGTCGACCCCGCCGAGGCGAAAGCTCTCGGCCCACATGTAGTAGCCGCCCGGCGGATCGATCCAGCGCATGGCCGCGGTCGCGACCAGGATCGCGAGCAGCGCGATGCCGATAACGCGCGAGAGCCAGAAGATCAGGCGGCGGAGGAGGCGGGCGACGAGGGAGCGGCGACGCGGGGGTGCGGCCCCGGCGCTGGCGGCCCTGCGCGATCCCAGAGCCTTTGATGGCGCCTTTGATGGCGCCTTTGATGGCGCCTTGGATGGCGTCTTGTTCGGGGTCTTGGTGGGGGTCTTGGCGGTCCCACGGGGTCCGGCAGGCGACGCCGTGCGTCGCCCGGCACGCGCGCCGCGCTTTCCCCTCGCCCCGCTGTCCGCCATCATGCGGTCCCCCCGCAGGCCTCCCCCAGCCGGAGAGGTCTAGCATGCCGGGGATGAAAGCACCCCGCCGGTGCGCGATCCGCCGCCGACAGGGACCGCGATGTCACGCTGTCGTGTCCGGTTAGTCTCAGAGTGGCGCCTCCGGGGCGGGCTCAGGGGAGGGGCTGGGGAGGGGCTGGGGGGGCGGCTCAGGCCGTGGCCTGGGCCTCCCGGTCGCTGAGGGGGTGGGCGAGGCGGCGGACCATCTCCCTGGGCGTGACCTGCCAGAAGCGGCCGAGCGTCTCGTCCCAGTCGCGCAGCATCTCGGCGGCGAGCATCGAGGCGGTCTCGGCGGCGTGGGCCTCGACGAGGCCCCTGAGCACGCCCTCCCAGTGCGCGCTCTCGACCCGGTTCCAGACCAGCGTCTCGGGGTTCACGCGGCGGGCGAAGGCGTCCTCGCGGTCGAGCACGAAGGCCATGCCGCCCGACATGCCGGCGCCGAAGTTGTCGCCGATGGATCCGAGGATCACCGCGATGCCGCCGGTCATGTACTCGCAGCCGTTGGAGCCGCAGCCCTCGACCACGACCCGGGCGCCGGAGTTGCGGACGCAGAAGCGCTCGCCCGCGCGGCCGGCGGCGAAGAGGCGCCCGCCGGTGGCGCCGTAGAGGACGGTGTTGCCGATGATGGTGTTCCGGGCCGCGACCAGCGTCGAGGCGCGGTTCGGGCGCACGGTGATGGTGCCGCCCGAGAGGCCCTTGCCGACATAGTCATTGGCGTCGCCGAAGACCTCGAGCTTGAGGCCGGGGGCGGCGAAGGCGCCGAGCGACTGGCCGGCCGAGCCGGTGAGGCGGACGGTCAGGTGGCCCTCCTGCAGCCCGTTGTCGCGCTGGCCGAACTTGCGGACGAGGTGGCTGGAGACGCGGGTGCCGATGGTGCGCTGGGTGTTCTGGACGGCGTAGTCGAGCTGCATCTTCTCGCCATGCTCGAAGAACGGCTGGGCGTCGCGCACGATCTGGGCGTCCAGCGTGTCGGGTACGGGCGTGCGGGGACGCGCGCGGTCGAGCACGGCGGGCTCGCCCTCGTCCACGCGGACGAGCATGGGGTTGAAGTCGAGGTCGTCGAGATGGGCGGCGCCGCGGCTGACCTGGGTGAGGAGGTCGGCGCGGCCGATCAGTTCGTCGAACGAGCGCACGCCGATGGTGGCCATGATCTCGCGCACCTCCTGCGCCATCAGGGTGAAGAGGTTGACGACCTTGTCGGCGGTGCCGGCGAAGCGCGCGCGCAGGTCCTCGTCCTGGGTGCAGACGCCGACGGGGCAGGTGTTGGACTGGCACTGGCGGACCATGATGCAGCCCATGGCGATGAGGGCGGCGGTGCCGACGCCGTACTCCTCGGCGCCCAGCATGGCGGCGATGACGATGTCGCGGCCGGTGCGCAGGCCCCCGTCGGTGCGCAGCGTGACGCGGTCGCGGAGGTCGTTGAGCGAGAGGACCTGGTGCGCCTCGGTCAGGCCCATCTCCCAGGGCAGGCCCGCATACTTGATCGAGGTCTGGGGCGAGGCGCCGGTGCCGCCGTTGTGGCCCGAGATCAGGATCACGTCGGCCTTGGCCTTGGCGACGCCGGCCGCGATGGTGCCGACGCCGGTGGAGCTGACGAGCTTCACGCAGACCTTGGCGCGCGGGTTGATCTGCTTGAGGTCGTAGATCAGCTGCGCCAGATCCTCGATCGAGTAGATGTCGTGGTGGGGCGGCGGCGAGATCAGCGTCACCCCAGGCGTGGAGTGGCGCAGCTTCGCGATCAGCTCGGTCACCTTGAAGCCGGGCAGCTGCCCGCCCTCGCCGGGCTTGGCACCCTGGGCGACCTTGATCTCAAGCTCCTCGCAGGCGTTCAGGTACTCGGCGGTCACGCCGAAGCGGCCCGAAGCGACCTGCTTGATCCGGGCCGAGGCGTTGTCGCCGTTCGGCATGGGCTTGAAGTCCTTGGGGCTCTCGCCGCCCTCTCCCGAGTCCGACTTCGCGCCCATGCGGTTCATGGCGATGTTGAGCGTGCGG
>JBCBPG010000584.1:0-3399 GCA_039820865.1 Pseudomonadota bacterium | reverse complement strand
CGAGAGCCAGGGCAGGGCCTCGGCGCGTGCCGGGATCATGGAGTGCCACCCGGGACCAGCGCGGCTTCGGCCGAACGTGCCTCGCTGACCGCCAGCGCGTTGACCGCCGCCGCCGCCATGGCCGAGCCGCCCCGCCGGCCGGGCAGCGTCGCGAAGGCCACGCCGCGCGGATCGGCCGCCAGCGCCGCCTTGCTCTCGGCCGCGCCGACAAAGCCCACGGGAAAGCCCAGGATCACCGCCGGGCGCGGCCAGCCGGCATCGAGCCCCTCGAGCAGGCGGAAGAGCGCGGTCGGCGCATTGCCGATCGCCACCACCGCGCCTGCGAGCCGGTCCTGCCAGAGCGTCACCGCGGCGGCCGAGCGGGTCGTCCCCTCGGCCCGCGCGATCCCCGGCACGGTGCCGTCGTTCAGGGTGCAGACGACCGCACATCCCGCGGGCAGCGCACGGCGGAGCACCATGCTGGCCACCGCCTCGCAGTCGCAGAGGACCGGCGCCCCCGCCGCCAGCGCCGCCCGCCCGCGCGCGACGGCACCGGGCGAGACGATCAGGTCGTCGGCCACCTCGACCATCCCGCAGGCATGGATCAGCCGCACCGCCAGCCCCGCCGTCTCGGCATCGAACCGGTCGAGCCGCGCCTCGGCCCGCACCGTGGCGAAGCTGAGCGCGTAAATCCGGGCGGGATCGCGCTCGTATCTCACCCCTCGGCCTTCACGTGGCGGCGCACGCTCTCGGGCCCCAGCGGGTGGTCGGCATGCGGGTAGGGCGGGTGATGGTGCCCATGGTCGTGCGCATGGTCATGCCCGTGCCCGTGCGCGTGGTCATGCCCATGCGCATGCCCGTGCCCCAGGTCCAGCCGGCAGGCGCCGGTGCAGAACGTGTCGCAGAGCGTGCATTCGGCCACGTTCGAGCCCGGCGCGCTCGCGCCCTGGCCCTCGACATGGTGGTGGTGGCTCTCCTGCGGCGCGCCGACTTCGGTCTCGAAGCCCAGCACCTGCGCGCGATACTTGCACATCGCGCAGTTCATCGCGGTCTGGCCGTCGAGGATCTCGGTCGCCCGCTCGGCAAAGGTGTCGAGCACCAGCGGATGGTCGCCGAGATACCCCGCCTTGACGAACTCGGTCCCCGGATTGGCCGCGGCCACCATGTCGGTGAAGCCGTAGATGCGGTCGATCAGGATGCCCGAGAACAGGAAGTACGGGAACACCACCACGCGGCGATAGCCGAGGCGCACGACATGCTCGAGGCAGGGCTCGACCAGCGGGAAGGTGACGCCGGAATAGCCGACCTCGGCCCAGCCGAAGCCCATCCCCTCCCACAGCACGCGCGCGATCTTGGCCACGTTGGCATTGGCGTCGGGGTCCGAGGCGCCGCGCCCGATCACCACCAGGCAGGTGTCATGGCGCGAGACCGGGCCGCCCGCCGCATCGGCCGCGGCGATCGCGTCCTCGACCCGCGCGGCGGCGGCGCGGATCATCTTGGGATCCACGCCCAGCTCGCGGCCATAGTCGATGCGCACCCCGTGCTCGGCGGCATAGGTGTTCAGCACCGAGGGGATGTCGTTCTTGGCGTGCATGGCCGCGAACAGCATGCCGGGCACGGCGAGGATCCGCTCGCAGCCCTTGTCGCGCAGCCGGTCCAGCCCGTCGCGGATCACCGGGTTGGCGAACTCGAGATAGCCATGCTCGACCGGCCAGCCGTCGAAGCGGCCGGGCAGCTTCTCGACCATCGCCGCGAACTCGGCCACCGCCGCCTTCGAGCGCGAGCCGTGACCGCAGACCATGACGCCGATGCGGCTCACCGCGGCTGACCGGTCCCGAGGAGCCGGCGGGCGATCCAGGCGGCGGCGAGGATGCCGAGCACGACCAGCGCGCCGGTCTCCAGGTGATGGTGCCCGGCCTCGGCCGTCACGTGGCCGGGATGAGCGAGGGCGAGCCCCGGAGCGAGGATGGCGGCGAGGGTGAGGGTCTTGGTCATCTGGCGGCTCCAATCCGGTTCGTGGACGAGCCGTCGCACGCCCCGGCCCGATGCCGGCGCGCCGTTCCGGACGACGTCCCGCCGAGGTCCCCTGTCTGGGTCGACCTGCCGGGAACACCGCTCAGCCCTAAGGCATCGTCCACGCCCAGCGTTATCGGGTGGAACCGCGTTTCACAATTGCCGAAATGCGGCTCTTGGGGCCGCGAGGCCGTCGCCGTCAGCGGAGCGTGTCGATGATCGCGGTCATCACCGGGGCGGCGGGCATGGGCGCGACCAGCGCCAGGTCCGCCGGCAGGTCGGCCACCTCGATCTCGGCCGGGTCGTTCTCGACCCCGATCAGCCCGGTGCGGAACCCGTGGTCGCGCCAGGCGATGGCCTGCACCTCGGGGTCCGAGAGCGCCTCGGCCAGGCGCGCGCAGGCTGGGGTGAGCGAGATCAGCGGATGCGAGGCGAAGATCGTGGGCTCGGGATAGAGCACGCGGATGCGCTCGCGGATCAGGTCAGCGGCCTCGGCATTCTCGCCCAGGAACTCGACCAGCTGATTCTCGTAGCCGACGATGATCGGCCGCGAGCCCATGCCCTGCTTGAGGAAGTTGGCGAAGATGTCGCCCGAGGAGCCCTCCATGTGGCCCATCGCCTCGAAATAGGCATCGAGGCGGGGAAGCAGCCCCGGCAGGTCCGCCTCGGTCGGCGTGGCCCCCTGGTTGAGCGCCGTCGCCAGCAGGCCCGACCAGATGTTGCCCGAGTTCGAGCGCGTGGGATCGGTGGAGAACACCTTGAAGGGGCCATAGATCTTGAGGCCGAGATCCTCCTGCCAGCGCGCCCCCTCGGTAATGAGCCCGGCGATCATCGCGACGTCGGCCGTCGGCGGGCCGGCATTGGGCCGGGTGACGGCGCCGCGATCGGCCAGCGCATCGGCCACCTCGGCCCAGGCGTAGAAGACGATGGGCGAGTTGAAGATCGTCTCGGCCGCCTGCACCGGCTTGCCGGCCGCGCGCGCCAGCTCGACCGCGACCATGTTCGAGGGCCAGAGACAGTCGCGCCCGGCATGGTCCAGCGTCGTCGCCATCTCGACCGAGCCGGCCTTGGTCGCCTCGAGCGTCACGCCATAGCGGCCCTCGATGATCGCGCGGATCGCGGGATTGGCGAGGAGCGCCGATTTCTCCCCACCGAAATAGATCGAGACGGTGGCGGGCTCGCGCCCCGAGGCCGCGCGCTGCAGCGAGGCGAGATCGAGCTGCGTGGCCGCGAGCGCGCCCAGCGCGACGACAGCGAGGATGGCCAGACCCAAGATCCTGCGCATGCGTTCCCTCTCGCGGTCGCTCCGATGCGTGGTCCGACCTGTTGGAATCGGCGGCGTTCCCGCACCCTCCCACGTCATCGTTGACGCCTATGCGTTACTATCCGCCGAACGCAGCAGGGTCG
>JBCBPG010000583.1:0-3399 GCA_039820865.1 Pseudomonadota bacterium | reverse complement strand
TCTTCGTCGCCGGCTCGGTCTGGGCGACGGCGCATATCCCGGGCTTCTGGCGCCATCTCGACGACATGACCGGTGTGCCGACGATCCCCGGGCTCTCGGCCGTCAGCACCCTCGGCCCGATCGGCGCGCTGGCGCTGCTCGCGGCGGTGCTGGCAGGGCTCTGGTGGCTCACGGTGGCGATCGAGCGCCGCGCCCACGGGACGCTCGAGGCGCCGCGCACGGGTACGGGCCTCGTCTCCGGGCCCTGGTCGCTGGCGGCGGGGGCGGTCGCGCTGGCGGTGGTCTCGATCGCCTGCCTGCTCCTCTTCCAGCGGCCCTGGGGCGTGACGGCGGGCTTCGCGCTCTGGGGGGCGGTCGCGCTCGACGCGCTCGGCGGCGACGTGGCGGACTGGGCCTACTGGCAGGGCTGGCGGGCCGGGCAGCTCGAGCGCGGCGTGCTGGCCGACCGCACCTCGGTCATGAACTTCGGCATCGTCCTCGGCGCGCTGGCCGCCGCGGGTCTGGCCGGGCGGTTCGCGCCGGTCTGGCGGCTCACACCGCGCGAGCTGGCGACGGCGGCGATCGGCGGGCTCCTGATGGGCTATGGCGCGCGGCTCGCCTTCGGCTGCAACATCGGCGCCTATCTCGGCGGCCTCGTCTCGGGCTCGGCGCACGGGGTCTGGTGGCTGGTCTTCGGCTTCGCCGGGTCCTGGGTCGGGACGCGGGCGCGCGCGGCACTGGCCATGGACCCGCCCTGGCCCCGCCGCACCGCCGCCGGCTGAGCCGCGACGCCGGGCGCCGGGCGCCGCCTGGCGAACGCCACCCCCGCGCGACAGGGAACGCCCCGGCGGCGGCGGCGCCACCGGACCACACGGAGGGGCTGGACAAGCCCCGCGCCGATGGCCTATCCACCGCGCCCATGCCCGGGTAGCTCAGTTGGTAGAGCACGCGACTGAAAATCGCGGTGTCGGTGGTTCGAATCCGCCCCCGGGCACCACCCCGACCTCCGGAACGGCGTCTCCCGCTGTCTGATCGATGCGCGGCCGGCGGTCCGCGAGCGCGCGGGACCCACCACGATCCCCTCGCTGCGGCCCTCCTCCGTCGTCATGCCGTCCGCGTTCTGATTGCCGGCGGCCCGCGACAGGCTGCGACCCCGGCCGAGGCTTCCCGACGCATGACCCATTGTTGCAACCGGTTGCAACGCATCGGGTTTGGCGTAGTTTCGTGGCTGGCGTGGGAACGCGCCTCGTCGTGCAGAGCTGGGCGGAGACGAAGGAACGGCATGGCTGTGACCCTGAGGGAGGTGGCGGAGAAGGCGGGGGTCTCGCGCTCTGCCGTGTCCCGGACCTTCACCGAAGGGGCGTCCGTCTCGCTCAAGACGCGCCGGAAGGTCGAGAAGGCGGCGCTCGAGCTCGGCTACCGGCCGAACGCGCTCGCCTCCAGCCTGACGACCGGGCGCACCAAGCTGGTGGGGCTGATCTCGAACAACTTCCACAACCCGATCTTCCTGGAGGTGTTCGACCGCTTCACCCGCGAGCTGCAGGAGCGCGGGCTGCGGCCGCTCCTGGTGAACCTGACCGACGAGACCGATCCCCGGAACTCGCTCGCGCTCCTGCGCCAGTACTCGGTCGACGGTGCGATCGTGGCCTCGTCGACGCTGCCGACGGAGTTCGCCCATGCCTTCCACGAGGCCGGCATGCCGGTGGTCCATGCCTTCGGCCGCTTTGCCAGCGCGCCAAGCGTCAACGTCGTGGGCGTCGACAACGCCGAGTGCGGGCGCATGGCGGCGCGGACGCTGATCGCACGCGGCTATCGGCGGCTGACCTTCCTGGGCGGCCCCGAGAACGCGACCTCGACGCAGGACCGCTATGCCGGCTTCGCGACCGAGATCGCGCGCCATGGCGACGTGGCCTTCCGCTACAGCTTCGCGCCCGCCTATTCCTTCGAGGCGGGGCGGCGCGAGATGCTGCGCCTTCTCGACCAGGGGCCGCCGGCCGAGGCCTATTTCTGCGGTGACGACGTGCTGTCGATCGGCGCGCTCAGCGCACTCAGCGACCGGGGCATCCAGGTGCCGGGCGATGTCGGGGTCATCGGGCTCAACGACATGGAGATGGCCGGCTGGGCGAACATCAACCTGACCACCATCCGCCAGCCGATCCCCGAGATCGTGAGCGCGGCGATCGAGCTGATGGTCACGAGCTTCGCAGCGCCCGGCCGGATGCCCGAGAGCCGGCTGTTCCCCTGCAGGATCGTCGAGCGCGCCACGCTGCGCCCCGGGACGGCGTCGGGCTAGAGCATTTTCCAGCCAGACTGACTCAGGCTGGCGACAAGAAAATGCGGCAAACAAAACAACCTGGAGCGCGAGACCTGACGCAGTCAGGTCGGCAAGCGCTCTAGGCGGGCGCCGGCCCTGCCCCTCAGCGCAACATCGGCGGGCGGGCATCGATCCAGGCGCCGCGCGCGCCGGCCGAGGCGACCGCGGCATGCACCGCCGCCATCGAGCGCAGGCCGTCCTCCGCCCTGGGATAGCGCGTGGCCATCGGGTCGGGGCTGCGGCCCTCGCGCGCCGCGCGCACCGCCTCGGCCAGGTCGACATAGATGTTGGCGACCGCCATCGGGAACCCCTCGGGGCTGCCGATCACCACGCGGGAGAGGCGCCCCGCATCCGGCCCCAGCGCGCCATCGCCCTTTTCCAGGATCTCGGTCCGCCCGCCGAGGCGCTGGTAGAACAGCTGGTTGGGCTGCTCCTGCGCCCAGCGCAGCCCGCCGGTCTCGCCATAGACCTGGAGGTCGAGGCCGTGCTGGCGCCCGATCGCCACCGTCGAGGTCCAGAGCCGCCCGACGATCCCGCGCTGGGTGCGGAAGTTGACCATGGCGTCATCCTCCAGCACCCGCCCGGGCACGCAGGACGCGAAATCGGCCGAAAGCTCGGCCACCTCGTCGCCGATCACGAAGCTCGCCAAGTGCAGGGCGTGGATCCCGCAGTCGGCCATCTGGCCCGAGACGCCCGCCTGCGCCGGGTCATAGCGCCAGCGCACCCGCGGGTTGTCCTGGTCGCGGGCATCGGCGTGGTGGCCATGGCTGAAGTTGGCGACGACGAGGCGGACCTTGCCCAGATCGCCGCGGGCGATCATCGCCTGCATATGCCGCACCATCGGATAGGCGCTGTAGCAGTAGTTGACCGCGCAGATCCGGCCTGCATTGCGGGCGGTGCGCACGATCTCCTCGCCCTCCTCGACCGTCATGGTCATCGGCTTCTCGCAGAGAACGTGGAAGCCAGCCTCGAGAAAGGCCTTCGTGATCTCGAAATGGGTGGCGTTGGGGGTCGCGACGGTGACGAGATCGACGCGGTCCTCGCGCGCCTGCTCGCCCGCCAGCATCTCGCGCCAGTCGCCATAGGCGCGCCCGGGTGCCACGCCG
>JBCBPG010000582.1:0-3401 GCA_039820865.1 Pseudomonadota bacterium | reverse complement strand
CACCCCTTCGTGCTCAAGGGCAACAGCGCGGCCGGCATGGCCTTTACCCACGACCGGCTGATGGAGCGCTCGGCGGACGAGCCCGACTCGGTCTACGGCCTGGTCGCCGAGACGGCGGAACTGGCCGACGACGGCAGCGCGGTGACCTTCACGCTGCGCCCCGAGGCCCGGTTCCGCGACGACAGCCCGATCACGGCCGAGGACGTCGCCTGGACCTTCGAGACCCTGATGACCAGGGGCCATCCCAGCTATCGCCTGCAGTTCGCCGCCGTCACGGGCGCCGAGGTGACGGGCGAGCGGCAGGTGACCTTCAGCTTCGACACCGCCTTTCCGCTCCGCGACATGCCGATGTCGGTCGGCGGCCTGCCGGTGCTCTCGCGCGCCTGGTGGGAGGGGCGGAACTTCGAGGATTCGACCCTCGACGCCTACATGGCGTCGGGCCCCTACGAGGTCGCCGAGGCCGAGCCCGGCCGGCGCATCCTGTTCCGCCGCCGCCCCGACTACTGGGCCGCGGACCTGCCGGTGAACAAGGGGCGCTACAACTACGACACCATCCGGCTGGAGTACTACCGCGACCGCACCGCCGCCTTCGAGGGGCTGAAGGCCGGCGAGTTCACCTTCTACGAGGAGTTCTGGTCGCGCCTCTGGGCCACCGGCTACGAGTTCGACGCGGTCAAGAAGGGCTTCGTCAAGCTCGCCACCCCGGCCGACAACCGGCCCTCGGGCACGCAGGGCTTCTGGTTCAACCTGCGCCGCGACAAGTTCGCCGACCCGCGCACGCGCGAGGCCATCGCGTCGGTCTTCGACTTCGAATGGTCGAACAAGACCCTGTTCTACGACCTCTACACCCGCACCGACAGCTTCTTCGAGAGCGGCGCGGCGGCTGCGGAAGCGGCCGGGGCGGGGGCTGGGGCCGGGGCTTGGGCGGGCGCGGGCGCGGGCGCGGCGCGGATCGGGCCCAACGCGGTGCTGCAGCTGCTGCCGGTGATCGAGGCGCGGGCCGGGCGCGGGGCGGCCGAAGGCCTGCTGGCCGCGGCGGGGCTGGCCGGGCCGCCCGGGGGCGATGCGATGATCCCCGAGGGGGACGCGGCGCGCCTGCACCAGGCCCTGCGCGCCCGGCGGCCGCGGGAGGCCGCCGATTGGGGCGCCGAGGCGGGGCGGCGCACCGCCGACTACATCCTGGCGCATCGCATCCCTCGGCGGGCGCAGGCGCTGCTGCGGGCGGCGCCCGCGCGGCTGGCCGCGCCGCTGCTGGCGCGGGCCATCGCGCGGCATGCCTGGACCTTCGCCGGGTCGGGCCGGTTCGAGGCGCAGGGGGCCTGGCGCCTGGTCGTGCACGACAACCCCATGGTGCGGGGCGAGCGCGCGGCCGCGCCGCTGTGCCGGTGGCATGCGGCGGTGTTCGAGCGGCTTTACCGCGCGCTGGCGGCCGACGATTGCCGCTGCCGGGAGCTGCGCTGCGGCGCGCAGCCGGGGGAGACGGACTGCGTGTTCGAGATCCGGCGGGGCGGCGACGGCTGTGGGGCCGGGGCGCGGGGTCGGGCCGGGGCGCGGGGGCGGCGCGCGGCGTCGGGGGCGGCCTAGGGCGCCTCGACCTTGGGCCAGTAGGGCGCGTCGAAGCGCTGGAAGGGGATGTTGGCGAAGTCCCTCGGGATGGCGCCGGGCGCGTCCACGTAGATCACCTGCGCGGCGAGGGGCGCGAAGCCGGCGTAGAAGTGCTGGATGGATTTGACCACCACGCCCTTGTAGCCGGTCGGGTCGATGCCCAGGCCCTGCATGCCGTCGGGGTGGAAGACCTGCGTGCGCTTGGAGGTCAGGATCAGGTCGACGCCCTTGTCGGTGCTGAGCCAGACGGCCGTGCCCATGCCCATCTTGGCCGAGCCGAAGGTCTGCATCATGTCGTGCCGGATGGCGCGCACGGTGGCGGTCACGTCCACCGGATCGCCGGAGGCGGGGCCGCATTTGCCGCCGACGCGCAGGTCGAGGGTCGCGCCCTCGCCCCCTTCTTCGCAGAAGCGCACCGCGACGGGGTCCCAGAAATAGCCGATGAGCAGGCCCTGATCGCCGCGGTCGAGCGCGGCGCGCAGGATGAAGGTGCTGTCCGAGGGCGCGCCGCCGCCGGCATTGTCGGAGACGTCGGCGAGGACCACGGGGCCGGGGCCGGCCTGGGCGGCGTCGAGCGCCTCGTCGACCGTGGTCAGCTGCGGCGCCGTTTCGTGGCGCATGTTCCAGACCTTGTCGCCGAAGGCCTTGGCGGTGGAGCGGGCGAGGTCGGCGTCGCCGTCGGCGATGACGAGCATCTTGGCGTCGTTGTCGGGCACGTCCTGCCAGGGAAAGCCGTGGGCGAAGGAGACGGAGAGGACGCCGCCCCGACCCTCGGCCGCCTGCATCTCGGCCACGAAGCCCTTCACCGGTTCGACCGGCGTGCGCCACATGTTGATCATCTTGAGGTCGTGCACGGCCATGACCGGCCGGGCCTCGCCCGCCTGGGCGGCGGCGCAGATGTCGAAGAGCTCCTGCGCGCGCTCGCCCACGTCGATATGGGGGTATTCCTTGAAGAGGACGAGGGCGTCGGCGGCCTCGGTCATCTTGGGCGTGATGGAGCAGTGCAGATCCAGCTCCCCGCCGATGACGACGTCGGGGCCGACGATCTCGCGGCAGCGGGCGAGCAGGTCGCCCTCGCAGTCGAGATAGCCGTCGGCGGTCATGGCGCCGTGCATCGACAGAAGCACGATGTCGACGGGCAGGGCGGCATTAAGGTCGGCCAGAAGCTCGTCGCGCAGGCCCTCGTAGACGCCGCGGACGGTGGGGCCGGCGGGCTGGGCGAAGGCGGCGATGCTTTCGACCACCTGGGCCTGCCGTTCCTCGGCCGCCTTGCGCCAGACATGCATGGGCAGGGAGAAGGTCGTCGCCTCATGCGCGGTGGCGTCGCCGCGGTAGAGCATGGTCTCCTGGAAATTGGTCCAGCCGGTGGGCATGGCGGAGAAGGAGTTCGTCTCCGTCCCCAGGCAGGCGATGAAGACCTTCACGCGGCGTCCTCCGTCGCGAGATGGCATTCGGCCATGTGGTCGGCGCGGATCGCCGGGGCGGGCGCCTGGGTTCTGCACAGGTCCATGCACTTGACGCAGCGGGGGTGGAAGCTGCAGCCGGAGGGCGGGTTGATCGGGTTGGGGAACACCGCGCCCAGATGCGTGTCGGGCACGCCGAGGCTGGGATCGGGGGTGAGGACCGAGTCGAGGAGCGCGCGGGTGTAGGGATGCGCGGGGGCCTTGAAGAGGGCGTCGGCGGGCCCCTCCTCGACGATGCGGCCCAGATACATGACGGCGACGCGGTCGGCCATGTGCTGCACCACGGCGAGGTTGTGGGAGATCAGCAGGTAGGTGAGGCCGAGCTCGTCCTTG
>JBCBPG010000581.1:0-3402 GCA_039820865.1 Pseudomonadota bacterium | reverse complement strand
GCCGAGGCCAGCAGCCGGGCCATCTCGGTATGCGTGCGCCAGCCAAGGAGCTGGACGCTTTCGCCGAGGCCGAGTTCGGCGATCAGCGCCTCAAGCCGCGCCCGCTCGGGCCCGTCGCCGATGATGCGATAGCGCACCCGCCGCCCCCCGGCGGTCAGCCGGCCGACGGCGCGGATGGCATGCGCCAGCCCCTTCTTCTCGACCAGCCGGCCGGCCGAGATCAATGTCGCCACCCCGTCCTCGACCGGCGGCGGCATGCGGAAGGGAAAGGCGGCTAGGTCGATGCCCGAGCCATGGCTCGCGATCCGCTCGGGCGGGCAGCCGAGCGCGATCGCCTTGTCACGAAAGAACGCGCAGTTCGCGAGGAAGTAGTCGCTCTCGGCAAAGACGCGATCATAGACGTCGCGCCCGTGCTCGACCACGTAGCTCGAGATGTCGATGCCGCGGAAATGCGTGACCAGACGGCCCTGCAGGAGCCCCGCGCGCCGGAACGCCAGCACCGGGGGCGCGAGCGAGCCGAACTGACAGTGCACGATGTCGAAGCGCCCGGCATCCATCAGCGTGGCGGCGCGGTTCAACATCTTGAGCGGCGAGGCGACGCCCCCCGAGAGGACCTGCGCCATCAGCCGCAGCGCCATCACGGGATGGCGGAGCGCCGGGCCCGCGAGCCGGCGTGCGACGGCGGCGGCGCCACCCGTCTCGGGCAGGGGCGCCACCAGGCTGGCGCGCTCCATCATGCCATGGCGCGCGACCAGGTCATGCGCCTTGCCCGTCGCCTCCGGCGCGCCGTTGAGCGCGAAGATCCGGACGTCGTGGCCACGGTCCAGAAGGCCCGCGATCTGGTTCAGGATGAAGGGCTCGGAGAGCACCGGAAAGCGCCAGACGACGAAGGCGATGCGCATCACGCCCTCTCCCCCGAGAACCGGTCCGCGAAGCGCGCCGCGCGCGCGGCATGGCGGCGGGTCCAGTAGGCGTTGAAGGGCTTCTCCAGGCGCACGAGCTGGCGCTTGACCCATTTGCGCACGGGCTTTCCGAGGGGGCGGAACACCTGGGAGATCGGCGTCAGCAGTTCCGATCGCCGCCGCCAGCCGAGGCGCGCATAGCGCTCTGTGAAGTAGTCATTTTCGACGAGGCCCCATTTCCGGGCGAGATGCTTGAGGCTGTCGTATTCCCAGGCATCGCTCCAGCGGAGCATGAAGTACGGCGTCTCGCTCAGCTTGAGCACCGGCTGGGGCGGATGGGTCAGGAAAGTGACGCGCGAGCGCGGCTCGATCCAGACCGAGCCGCCGGCCCGCGCCACCGTCATCGCGAGGTCGATGTATTCCTTGGTCGCCGTCAGCCGGGGGTCGAAGCCGCCATGGGCGCGCAGGAAAGCGGTCTCGACGATGAAGCAGTGGAACTCGACGAAGCCGACGCGGATCGGGTCGAGGCCCGCGTCCTCGATCGGGTGGTCCTGGAGGTAGATCTCCTCCTCCATGGTCCAGCGCCGCGCCTCCGGGCGGCCGGGCACGGGCAGCGGCTGCTGGCGGAAGCGCTCGAACTGCGCCGCGCCCATGAACTCGCCGCCGGCGCAGTGGACGATGGTGTGGTGTGGCCCGTGCTGGCAGACCAGCGGTGCCGCAAGCGTTGCCCGGTTCTCGGCGACGCAGGCCAGCAGCGCCTCGAGCCAGCCGTCGTCGAAGACCACGTCGTTGTCGACGAAGACTACGTGGCGCCCGCGGGCATGCTCGAGGCCGAGATTGCGCGCGGCGTTGGGCGGCAGCGGATAGGGCGCGCGGACCAGCGTGAAGCCGCGCCGTCCGGCCTCGGCGCGCAGCAGCCGGCGCACGGCGGCGGGCACGGCGTTGTCGACATAAACGAGGTCGAAGGGGACGGTCGTCTTCTCGTAGAGCGAGGCGATCGATTCCAGCGTGTAGTCGAAGCGCTCGCGCGGCACGCAGACGATGGTGACGCGGTCGGACATCAGGAGACCTCCTTGAGGAACGGATGAGCGGTATGCGCGCCAGCCGGGACGGGCCGCGCGTTGAGAAGCCAGAGCGCTGCCGGCCCGTCGGGGCCGGCGGGGCGGATGGCGTGGACAGCGCCGGAGGCGAGGCCGAGCGCCGCGCCGGCACCGGGGGCTAGGCCGAGGACGGCCTCGAGCACCGCCTGCACCGCGCCGGCCGGGCCCTCGGCCAGGATGGGCTGCTGCGGTGCCGTGGCTGCGCGGAGGTTGGCCAGCGCGGGCGAGACCGGGATCGCGGCACCTGTCCCCAGCGCCGGGGCGATGTTGGGGCCGAGGCCAGTGGGTGCCAGCACGGTCAGCGGTCTGCCCTGACGCGCGGCCTCGCAGAGGCGGTCCCAGCCCGGGACCACCGCCTCGTTGAAGCCTGCCAGCTGGGCGCCGTCCATGCTGAGCGCCAGGCGCGTCGCCGAGGCGTTGTCGGGTGCCGCGGCATGCAGCCGGGCACCCGGCATACCCAGCGCGCGGGTCAGCAGCGCGCGGATCGTACCGCCATGGGTGACGGCGACGACATGGGAGCCCGGCGACATCGCGCGGGCCATCGCCAGTACTGTCTCGGCGCGGCGGAGCGCATCCGCCCCAGGCCGGAAGCCGGGATCGCCGTCGCGCGCCATGGCGAAGTCCTCCGGCGCGGCCTTCCAGAACTGGCGCCCGACGGGGTCCTCCGACCGGAGCCGCGCAAAGGACCGCCCTTCCCAGGCTGGCAGCGAGGTCTCCTGCAGTGCCGCCACCGTCTCGGGCACGGGCAGGTCCGGGCGGCGGGCGCGGATCGCCGCGGCAGTGTCACGCGCGCGTCGCAACGGGCTTACCCAGAGGCGGTCAACGCGCGCGCCGAGAAGGGCCGCGGCCCCCGCGGCCTGCGCCCGGCCGAGGGGCGAGAGCACGGGCACGTCGCTCGACCCCTGGCAGAGGCCGGCCGCGTTGTGGTCGCTCTCGCCGTGGCGGATCAGCGTGAGCGTGACGGAGGGTTCAGACGGCATCGGCCTGCCTCCGCTCGCGGCGTGCGGCCACGAGCGAGCCGTAGAGTTCGACCAGCCGGTCATTCAGCGCGGCGAGGTCGAACTGCGCCGCCACCGCCGCGCGGCCGGCAGCGCCCATGTCAGGCCACATCGGCGCACGGCTAATCAGGCGCGCCAAGGCGACCGCGATCGCCTTGCCGTCCCGCTCTGGCACCAGGAAGCCGGCGATGCCGTCGCGCACCAGTTCCGGGATACCGCCATGGTCCGAAGCGACCACGGGCAGGCCCATGGCCATCGCCTCCTTGAGCGTGTTGACCGGCGCGTCCTGGTCGCCGTTGTCGGCCGTCACGCTCGAGGCGACGAAGAGGTGACAGTCGTCGAGGATCTCGACGATCTCGGCCTGGGTGCGCCAGCCGTGGAAGGTGACGGCCTCGGCGATGC
>JBCBPG010000580.1:0-3403 GCA_039820865.1 Pseudomonadota bacterium | reverse complement strand
GGGCAGCGGCCCGCCGGTCCAGGCGTCGTTGCGCTCGTAGACGAGCTGCTGGCCGGGGTCCCAGCGGACCACCTTGTAGGCGCCCGAGCCGATGGTGTTCTTGTGGACGTATTCCATCGCCCAGGGGTCGTCCCCGGTCGCGTTCTCCTTCGCGAGTTCGCTGTTGAGGATGTAGGGGACCGGGACGGCGAGGTCGGGCAGCGTCAGCTTCGAGGCGCGGTCGAGGGTGATGACGAAGGTGCGGTCGTCGGCTGCCTCGAACTGGTCGGGACGGATCAGGCCGCCGGCCTTCATCTGCACGGTGGGAAAGCCGCCGGCCGAGACGGCGCGGTCGTAGGACCACTTGACGTCGGCCGCGGTGACGGGACGGCCGTCCTGGAAGACGGCGCCTTCCTTCAGCGTGAAGGTCATGGTCAGGCCGTCGGCCGAGATCTCCCAGCTCTCCGCCAGCTCCGGCTCGATCACCGAGTAATCGTAGGAGAGGCCGCCATCGGGCGTCTGCTTGGTGCCGAAGGAGACGAGGCGGTCGTAGCAGTTCACCGCGATCTGGTAGCTGGGCCGGTTGGTGCCGGTGCGGTGGATGTCGAGGCTGTTGATCGTCTGGCCGATGACGGCGACCGCGACCTCGGAGGTCTGGGCGCCGGCCGGGATTGTCTTGAGGAAGGGCAGCATCGAGGCCGAGAGGACCCCGCCGCCGAGCTTCAGGAAACCGCGCCGCGAGGTGTCGTGCATCGCCTCTTCTCCATCATCGCCTGCCAGACGTGCATCGGTCATGCACCGATCGATCCCGGGAAGCCTGCGGGCAGGGAGCGCTTCGTTCCACTGCTGGATTTGCATAGGATTGCTGCAGTGAATTCAGCAGTGGCGTGAAAGGATCGGGCGATGAGGCACTTGCGAACCTTCACGATGATCGAGGAGGTGAGCCGCGCAGGCTCGATCAGGAAGGCGGCGGAGGACATGAACATCACCTCCTCGGCGCTGAACCGGCAGATCCAGCGCTTCGAGGCCGAGTTCGGCAGCCCGATCTTCGAGCGGCTGCCGCGTGGCGTGCGGCTGAACACGGCGGGCGAGATGCTGGTGCAGCACTACCGCGCCATGGCCTCGGACCTCGCGCGGGTGCAGAGCCAGGTGGCGGACCTGACGGGCGCGCGGCGGGGCCATGTCTCGATCGCCTGCAGCCAGGCGCTGCTGCCCTACTTCCTGCCCCAGCAGATCGCGGGCTATCGCGCCGAGCATCCGGGCGTGACCTTCTCGGTGCAGGTGCGCGACCGGGCGGCGGCCGAGCAGGACCTGGGGAGCTTTTCCTCGGACCTGGCGCTGGTGTTCGAGCCGGTGCACCTGGTGGATTTCGAGGTGCTGGCCGACGTGCCGCAGCCGGTCTGCGCGATGGTGGCGCAGGACCATCCGCTGGCGGCCACGCGGGGGCCGCTCAGGCTGCGCGACGCGCTGGCCCACCCCCATGCCGTGCCGTCGCTGGACTATGGCGTGCGCCACCTGCTGGAGCAGGCGACGCGGCGGGCCTCGCGCGGGCTGGCGCCGGTGGTCGAGAGCTCGAGCTTCGAGTTCATGCGCCACTACGTCCTGCACGAGGGGGCGGTCGGCTTCCAGATCCCGATCGGGCTGCGCCCGGCGCCGGACGGGGCGGTCGTGGTGCGCGAGATCGCGGCGCGGGACATGCCGCCGGGCCACCTGCTGCTCGGCCAGCGGCGGGGCCGGACGCTGCCCGTCGCCTCGGCCCGGTTCGCGATCCGCCTTTCGGCCGCGCTGACGGCACAGGCCGAGGCCTGGGCGGCACGAGGCTAGTTGCACGGGGCCAGTTGCACGGGGCCAGTTGCACGGGGCCAGTTGCACGGGGCTAGCGGAATCGCGGCTGGTCGCCGCGATGAGTCCTGCGGGGTCTCGTGCTGCCGCGCTGGTCCTCGACGTCCGCAGGGTGCGTGAAACGAGCCGTTTGACGGGGGCGCGCCCTCCGGCGTCGAGCCGGGCTACTCGGCCGGGGTGGCGCGGTCGGGTCTGGTGTCAGCGGCGGCGAGTTCGCGGTCGAGGCGGGCGCCGGCGGCGGCACGGGGGGGCGCGAGGCCCGCGACCAGGGCGTAGAGGGCGGGGGTGAGGAACAGGGTGAAGACGGTGGCGAGGCCGAGGCCGCCGAAGACGACCCAGCCGATCGCCGCCCGCGCCTCGGCGCCCGGGCCGTCGCCGAGGATGAGCGGCAGGCCCGCGAGGACGGTCGAGACCAGCGTCATGGCGATGGGGCGGAAGCGGGCCTGCGCGGCTTCGGCCGCTGCGGCCCAGGCGGGCTGGCCGCGGTCGCGCAGCTGGTCGGCGAACTCGACCAGCAGGATGCCGTTCTTGGCCATGATCCCGATCAGCATCAGCACCCCGATCTGGCTGTAGATGTTGACCGTCGTGCCCGTGAGCCAGAGCGCATAGATCGCGGCGGCCACGGCGAAGGGGACCGTCAGCATCACCACCGCGGCGCTCGTCAGGCTCTCGAACTGCGCCACCAGCACCAGGAAGACCACGAGGAAGGCGATCACGTAGGTGGCGCTGAGCGCGGTCGAGGTCTCCTCGAGGGCGGCGGCCTGGCCGAGGAGCAGGAGGCCGATGTCGTCGGGCAGCCGCTCGGCGGCGAGCCTGCGGAGGGCGGCCACGGCCTCGGCCGGCGTGACCTCGGGGTCGAGGGAGGCGTCGATCTCGATGGCACGGCGCTGGGCGTGGCGGTCGAGCTCGGCCGCGACCCCGCGTTCGGTGAAGGTGACGAGCTGGATCAGCGGCACCAGCACGCCGTTCTCGGCCCGGACATTCAGGTTCAGCAGGTCGATGGGGTCGCGCACCGCGCCCTCGGTAGACTGCAGGATGACGGGCACGGCGCGGTCGTCGATGGTGATCTCGCCGATCTCGTCCTCGTCGATCAGCGCGCGGAGGGTGGCGGAGAGCTCGTCCATCGCCACGCCGAGATCGGCGGCGCGGTCGCGGTCGATCTCGATCGAGAGCTGCGGCTGGGTCGCCTGGTACTGGACGCGGATGCCGCTGAGGCCGGGAAGTGTCTCCATGTCGCGGGCGAAGGCGTCGGCCGCCTCGGCGATCGCGGGATAGCTGGGACCGGTCAGCGCGATCTCGATCCCGCCGCCGCCCGAGCCGCCGCGGATGCCGAGCGAGTTGCCCCCGGTGATCCAGGCGTGGGCGCCTGCGATCTCGCCGAGCTCGGCGCGGATCGCGGCCTCGATCTCGGCCTGGGGGACGGTACGCGCCTCCCAGGGCTCGATCCGCGCCGAGCTTGGCGAGATCGCGGGCGCCCGCGCCCGGATCACCGGGGGCAACTCGCTCGGCATCCGCGGCGGCTCGGGCGGCGGCGGGATCGAGATCGCGCTGACCGGTCCCAGCTATCCCGCGATCGCCGAGG
>JBCBPG010000579.1:0-3413 GCA_039820865.1 Pseudomonadota bacterium | reverse complement strand
CCCGGTCGTGCGGGCGCTGAACTCGGTCAACGCCTCGCTCGGCTTCGAGAGCGGGTTCGTGATCGTCGTGGTCGCGATCATCCTCGACCGACTGCTGCGGTTCGGAGCGGCGAAATGAGCGACACCCCAACCCCCACCCCCGCAGTCGTCTTCGAGACCGTCTCCATCGTCTTCGGCGACCAGCCGCAGAGCGCCCTGCCCGCCATGGATCGCGGCCTGACGCGCGCCGAGGTCCAGGCCGAGACCGGCCAGGTGCTGGGCGTGCACGACTGCGACCTGACCGTCGGCACGGGCGAGATCGTGGTCCTCATGGGGCTCTCGGGCTCGGGCAAGTCGACGCTGATCCGCGCGGTCAACGCGCTCAACCCCGTCGCCCGCGGCCGGGTGCTGATCGACGGCGGCCAGGGCATGGAGGACGTCACCAACGCCGATGCCCGCACGCTCAGGCGCCTGCGCCGCACGCGCGTCGCCATGGTGTTCCAACAGTTCGGGCTGCTGCCCTGGCGCAACGTGCTCGACAACGTGGCGCTGGGGCTGGAGCTCGCCGGCCTGCCGAAGCGCGAGCGGATGGAGCGCGCCCGCGCCCAGCTCTCGCTCGTCGGCCTCGACGGCTGGGCCGAGCGCATGGTGGGCGAGCTCTCGGGCGGCATGCAGCAGCGCGTCGGCCTGGCCCGCGCCTTCGCCGGCGAGGCGCCGATCCTGCTGATGGACGAGCCCTTCTCGGCGCTCGACCCGCTGATCCGCGCCCGCCTGCAGGACGAACTGCTGGAGCTGCAGGAACGGCTGAAGCGCACCATCGTCTTCGTCAGCCACGACCTCGACGAGGCGTTCAAGCTGGGCGACCGGATCGCGATCATGGAGGGCGGACGGATCGTGCAGTGCGGCCGGCCCCAGGAGATCGTCACGCGCCCGGCCGACGACTATGTCGCCGCATTCGTGGCCAACATGAACCCGCTGACCGTCCTCTCGGCCGAGGACGTGATGCGCGCCGATCCGGCCGCCGCCGCCGCCCTGCCCGCCGACGCCCCCACCGTCGAGGCCGACGCCCGTGCCGCCGACATGGCGCGCCTGGCGGCCGAGGCCGAGGGTGCGCTCCGCGTCACCCGCGACGGCATCCCCGTCGGCACCGTCAGCCGCGCCGACCTCCTGCGCGCGCTGGCCGGCGCCCGCGACTGACCCACCGGCCCGCGCGCCGCGATGTCGAAGGCGCGCGAAGACCGGGGCGGGTCAAGGATCGCGGCACGCGACGGGCGGAGCCCGCTCGTCCTTGACGCGCCCCGGCCTTCGCAAACGCTCCCGATCGTCCCCTTTGAGCATTCAAAGGGGACTGCCCAGCGGCGAGCGTCCCCTTCCCCTTCTCAGGCGGTAGGCGCATCGCCCACCCTACGGGCACCTCGGGGCGGGCCCTCCGGGAGACCCCGCAAACGCCTCGCGGCGACCAGCCGCGAGACCGCCTGGCACGCTCAGATCTCGTCGATGGCCTCGAGGCTTTCGGGCAGGATCTGGCCGCCGTCGACGACGATCTGCTGGCCGGTGATGTAGGCGGCCTCGTCCGAGGCGAAGAACAGCGCCGCGTTGCCGATATCCGCCACGTCGCCGAGACGCTTCAGCGGGATCGAGGCGGCCATGGTCTTGAGGTAGTCCTCGCCCAGATCCTGCAGCCCCTCGGTATAGATGTTGCCCGGCATCACCGCGTTGATCGTGGTGTTGTAGCGCGCCAGCTCCATGGCGGCGGTCTTGAGAAAGCCGAGCTGGCCCGACTTGGACGCGCCGTAATGCGACCAGCCCGGAAAGCCCGTCACCGGCCCGGTGATCGAGGAGGTGAGGACGACGCGGCCCCTGCCCTTCTTCTCGAACTCGGGGATCGCCGCCTTCACGCAGAGGAAGGCCGACTTGAGGTTGGTGCGCATGACCTCGTCCCACTCGGCCGGGTCCATGTCGATCATCTTGGTCTGGGGGAAGGCGCCGGCATTGGCGCAGAGGATGTCGAGCCCGCCATGCGCCTCGGCCGCCGCTGCGACCATCGCCTGCACGTCGGCCCATTCGCCCACGTCGCCCAGCACATGGGCCGCGGTTGCGCCCGCGGCGGTCAGCTCGGCGACGGCGGCCTTCGCGGCCTCCTCGCCGCGCGCGGCGATCATCACCTTGGCGCCGGCGCGAGCGAAGACCTGCGCGATGCCCTTGCCGATGCCCTTTGAGCCGCCGGTGACCAGGACCGAGCGGCCTGCGATGGAGGTGAGCATGGGGTTCTCCCTTGTCTGATGGGGATCAGGCGGCGCGGAGGCGACGCAGGACCCAGGGGATCGCGATGCCGATGAGCAGCAGCGCGAAGGAGGCGAGGACCGTCAGGATACCCACCGTCGGCACCAGCGGCGAGTAGCCGGACACCATCTTGGCATAGAGCCATTCGGGCAGGGTCGAATCCGCGCCGGTGGTGAAGAGCGAGAGCGGGAAGTTGCCCCAGGAGAGCAGGAAGGCGAAGAGCCCGGCCGAGATCACGCCGGGCATGAGCAGCGGGATCGTCACCTCGCGCATCACCGCCCAGGTCGAGCAGCCCATGTCGCGCGCCGCCTCCTCCAGCGCCGGGTCGAAGGAATAGGCGCGGATGGCGATGATCAGCGTCGCGATCGGCGCGATCCAGACCAGATGCGCCACCACGGCCGTGTGCCAGGAGGGGATGATGCCGACCGCGTTGAACCACATCAGCAGCGCGAGGCCGAGCACCGTCTGCGGGAAGAAGATCGGCAGCAGGATGAGCTTCTGGTACGTCTTGCGAAAGCGCCAGGAATACCGCGCGAAGGCGAGCGCGCCGAAGAAGCCCACGACCATCGAGACGACCGTCACGATGCCGGCCACCTTGAGCGAGGTCATCAGCAGGTCGGACACCGTGTCCGAGGTCAGCGCGTCCTCGTACCAGCCGAAGGCGTAGCGCCGGATCGGGAAGGTCAGGTAGCGCGCCTTGGAAACGCTGGCAAAACCGACCGAGACCAGCGGCAGGTAGAGCGCCGCGATCACCAGCACGCCATAGGCGTAGAGCGCCAGCCGCATGCCCCGCGTCGGCTCCATCAGCGCCCCCGCCCCATGATCCGGTCGAGATCGACGCGGCTGACGCCGAAGATCGCCAGCGTGCCGATGATCGCGATCAGGATCATCGAGAGCGCCGAGCCGAGCGGCCAGTTCTGGCCATAGGTGAAGGCGGTCTCGACATCGTCGCCGATCACGATCACGGCCTGCCCGCCCAGGAGCTTGGATTCCGCGATCGCGCCGGCCGCGAGGACGAAGGAGAGCAGGCAGCCGACGACGATGCCGGGCGCGGCCAGCGGCAGCTCGATCTCGCGCAGGATCTGCCAGCGGCTGGCGCCGAGGTCGGCGGCGGCCTGGCGGGCGTCGTCGGGCACCATGGCGATGCCCTG
>JBCBPG010000578.1:0-3414 GCA_039820865.1 Pseudomonadota bacterium | reverse complement strand
GTCGCGCACGTCCTGCGGCGCCTCGGCCATCCGCTCCACCGGCACACCTTTCACGTAGCCCATCGCCAGCACGTTCCGCGTCGTCAGCGCGTCATGCGGCGCAGGCGTGGTGAAGGCATCGTCGCCTGCCAGCAGGCGGTGAAAGGCGGCGAGCTGCGCGGCCTCGCGTTCGTAGTCCGCCTCCTCGTGGAGCTGGCGCCTGGCCTCCTCCAGGAGCGGCGCGATGTCGGTCCCGGGCGGCAGCACGCCCGCCATCCGCATCAGCGCGCCCACGTTCGAGACATCGCTGTCGATCGAGCGGCGCACGCCCGGATACTGTACCTTGATCGCGAGCTCGGTCCCGTCCTTCAGCCGCGCGCGGTGCACCTGTCCGATCGAGGCGGCGGCGATCGGGTGCGCATCGAACTTGGCGAAGCGGCCGAGCCAGCCGCGGCCCCACTCGGCATCCAGCACGTCGCGCAGCTGGCGGGGCGGCATGTGGTCGGCCTCGGCACGCAGCCGCGCCATGATCTCGGCGATCTCGGGCGGCATCAGGTCGCCCGCATCCATCGACATCAGCTGGCCCATCTTCATCGCGGCGCCCCGCATCCGCGCCAGCTCGTCGGCAAAGCGCGCCACGTTCGCCGGAGCGAGCAGCAGCTCGCGCAGGCCCGGCCGCTCGCCCGCCGCCAGCCGCCGCGCGCCGTTCACCGCCATGTCCGCCGCCACGCCCGCGCCCATGCCGCCGAGCCGGGCGAGCCGCGTGAACCGACCCGCCGGCACCGCGCGCGCCCGGGGCCCGGCCGCCTGCCGCATCCCCGCCCGCGCCGCCGCGCCCGTGTCCATCCCGCTCCCGGCGGTCCCGTCCGTCATGCCGTCGCTCCCTCCGCTCCGCACGAGGAGCTATCGCGGCCGGGCTCCGCGGCCATGCGACCGGCAGTCATCCGGCGGCACATTCGCGGTTTCATGCCGGAACTGAGGTTCCCCGAGGTGTCGAAGTTGGATTAGGGTTCCACCATCCGGGCGGACGACCCGGCCCGACCAGCCAGAACCAGCCCGGGTTCGCCGGGCGATCAGGGAGATCCCATGACCGCTTTCACCACCCGCGCCGTCGCGGCTGGCCTTGCCACAGCGCTTGCCGCCGCCAGCCCCGCCGCCGCCCAGTTCACGCTCGAGGGCGAGACCGTCGAGTGGATCATCCCGTTCTCGGAGTCGGGCGGCTCGGCCAAGTGGGCCAATTTTTATGCGCCCCTCCTGTCCGAGGCGCTGCCCGGCCAGCCGACGGTCGTGGTCAAGTTCATGCCGGGCGCAGGCTCGACCAAGGGCGCGAACTTCTTCCAGGAGCAGGAATACGAGGACGGCACGCTGATCTTCGGCTCCTCGGGCTCGACGCAGTTCCCCTACCTGCTGGGCGACCCGCGCGTGCGCTACGAGTACAACGACTGGAACGTGGTGCTGGCCTCGGGCACGGGTGGCGTCGCCTACCTGCCGCCGGATCTCGCCGCGAAGTTCGACGGCGATGCCGACGACCTCAAGGACGTCGACTTCATCTACGGCAGCCAGGGGGCCACGCGCCTCGACCTCGTGCCGCTCCTTGCCTGGGAGATGCTGGGCCTGCAGGTCGAGCCGGTGTTCGGCATCAAGGGCCGTGGTGACGGCCGCCTGATGTTCGAGCGCGGCGAGGCCAACATCGATTACCAGACCTCGTCGGGCTACCTGAACGGCGTCACCCCGCTGGTCGCGGATGGCAAGGCGGTGCCGATGATGACCTGGGGCGCGCTGGACGACGACGGCAACATCGTGCGCGACCCGACCTTCCCGGACATCCCGACCTTCAAGGAGGTCTGCGAGGCCACCGCGGGCTGCGAGACCGCGGGCGAGCGCTGGGATGCCTGGAAGGCCTTCTTCGTCGCGGGCTTCCCGGCGCAGAAGATGGTGTTCCTGCCGGCCGGCGCGCCGCAGGAGGCGATCGACGCCTACGCGGCCGCCTTCGAGGCGGTGAAGGCGCGGCCCGACTTCGCCGAGATCTCGGCCAAGCGCCTCGGCAAGTACCCGCAGATGACCGGCCCCAAGGCCGCCGCCGCGATGCAGAGCGCGACCGGCGTGCCGGCCGAGGCCAAGGCCTTCGTCATCGGCTGGCTGGCCGACCGCTACGGCGTCTCGCTGAACTGAGGCCCTAAGGGGCGCTCCAGAGAGGCGCCCCACTACGGGTCCGGGCGGTGCGTTTCACGCATCCTGCGGCGCCGGGTCGGGCACAGGCCCCGCCCGCGCCGAGACGCCGGGAACGGACGTGACCTCGCCTCGTCGCGTGTCCTCCCGTCAGCCGGGGCTCCCGGCCGCTGCGTAGGGTGCGTGAAACGCACCGCCCGGACCCGGGACCGGCCCGGCGCCCTGCCCTCCTCGCCGAAAGGCCGATCCCATGGACCTTCTCGCCACCGCCCTGCCCGCTCTCGGCGAGGCCTTCTCGCTCATCCTGCAGCCCCAGCAGATCATGTTCCTGGTGATCGGCGTGCTGCTCGGGCTGTCGGTCGGCGTCTTCCCGGGGCTCGGCGGCATCGCCGGGCTCTCGCTGGTGCTGCCCTTCGTCTACGGCATGGACCCGGTCTCCGGCCTCGCGCTGATGGTCGGGCTGGTGGCGGTGATCCCCACCTCGGACACCTTCGCCTCGGTGCTGATGGGCATCCCCGGATCGTCGGCCAGCCAGGCGACGGTCCTCGACGGCTTCCCCATGGCCAAGAAGGGCGAGGCGGCGCGGGCGCTGGCGGCGGCCTTCGTCTCCTCGCTCTTCGGCGGGCTGCTCGGCGCGACGGTGCTGACTTTCTTCATCCTGATCGCGCGGCCCATCGTGCTGGCCTTCGGCCTGCCCGAGATGCTGATGATCACGCTGCTCGGCCTCTCGATGGTCGCGATCCTGGCCGGGCGCCTGCCGCTCAAGGGCATCGCCGCCGCCGCTCTCGGCCTGGCGGTCGGCACGATCGGCGAGGCGGATGCGGCCGGGTCGCTGCGCATGACGACCTATGACATGCCCTACCTCGTCGACGGGCTGAAGCTGGTCGTCGTCGGCCTCGCGATCTTCGCCGTGCCCGAGATCGTGGCGCTGCTCCGCCAGGACCGCTCGATCGCGCGGGACGCGCAACTGGGCGCGGGCTGGATCGACGGGCTGCGGGACTGGTTCGCCAATATCTGGCTCTCGGTGCGCTGCGCGGTGCTGGGTGTGATCGTCGGCGTGATCCCGGGGCTCGGCGGTTCGGTCGTCGACTGGATCGCCTATGGCCACACCGTCCAGACCACCAAGGACAAATCAAGCTTCGGATCAGGAGAGGTGCGCGGCGTGATCGGGCCTGAGAGCTCCAACAACGCCAAGGAAGGCGGCGGGCTGGTTCCCACCCTGCTCTTCGGCATCCCTGGGTCGGGCTCCATGGCGATCTTTATCGG
>JBCBPG010000577.1:0-3420 GCA_039820865.1 Pseudomonadota bacterium | reverse complement strand
TTCCAACAGGAGCGCCGGCACGTCGTCGGCCGCCGCCGCCACCAGGATGCGGTCGAAGGGCGCCTGCTCGGGCCAGCCGCGCGTCCCGTCGCCTGCGCGCAGCGCCACGTTGGTGATGTTGAGCGCGGCCAGGCGCTCGCGCGCGGCTGGCCCGAGCAGGCGCCCTTCGACCGCATCCTGGTGGCGGCGGCGGCCGACGACGTGCCGGCGCTCCTGTTGGAACAGCTGCGTCCGGGTGGCATACTGGTGCTGCCGGTGGGCGAGACCGACGAGGTGCAGACGCTGCTCCGCATCGAGCGCACCCCCGACGGGCTCGACTATCGCGAGCTCGCCGAGGTGCTCTTCGTCCCCCTCGTCGAGGGCCTGCCGGACGACGAACGCCGCTCCTGAGCGGCACCGAGGCGCCGGATGAACCGGCCCCGCTGGACACGAGGCAAGGGCGCGACAGAAGTCCGCGAGCAGGAGACCCCGATGCCCAATCCCACTTGCGCGGCACACCCGCCCCGCCCGAGCCACGCGACCGCCACCGGGCGCACCGCCCGGCGCCTCCGCGCCGCCGGCGCCCTGACGCTGGCCGCAGCGCTGGCCGCCTGCGGCGGGTCGAGCGCGAACCGCGCCCCGGTCGAATACCGCGGCAGCACGCCGGTCGCGCCAGGACCCACGGCCGCGGGCGGCATCCTCGCCTACGAAGGCTACGAGGCCGCGGTCGCCCGTGACGGCGACACCGTCTCCAGCGTTGCCTCGCGCGTCGGCCTCTCGGCGGCCGAGCTCGGCGCCTATAACGGCCTGCAGCCCGCGACGGCGCTGCGCGCGGGCGACGAGCTGGTCCTGCCGCCCCGCCCCGGCGGCTATGGCGGCACACGGGTCGCCAGCGCCGCCGGCACGATCGACACGACGCCCGCGACCCCCGACACCGCGGGGCCCGCGGCAAGCGCGCTGCCCGGCAGCGGACCGGTCGTCGCCGGACCGCTGGGCGCCACGACCGGCACCGGGACCCCCGACGCGGCCACGACGGAGGACGGCTTCTCGCTCGACGCCATCGAGGCCGCGATCGACCAGCCGGCACCCGCTGCGGGCGATGCGGCCACGCCCGGCGCGACGGGCATCGTGGCCGACGGCGCGGGCGCGGCGGACGGCGTAGCGGACAGCGCCGCGGGCGCCGCCGCGGCAGGTGGCACGGCTGGTGGCACGGCGGTCGCCGCCGCCGATCCGGCCCCCACCGCCCGGCCGATCTTCGAACCCGCGCCCGACACGCAGGCCGCCGACGCCGCCTCGACCAGCCTGCCGGGCACCGCCGACCTCACGCCGCCGCCGTCCTCGGCCGATCCGCTGCCGCCCTCGCCCGAGGGCGCGACACCGCCGCCCTCGCCCGAACTCGGCCGCTTCCAGACCACCGGCCCCGAGCAGCGCCCCGCGCCCGAGACGCTGGAGGCGCAGCGCGCCGCCGTCGAGGCCGACAAGGCGGCGGCCGACGAGCTGGCCCTGGCCGACCAGGCGACGCGCGACGGCCCGCCCGCCGTCGATCTCGGCATCGCCTTCCGCCGTCCCGTGTCCGGCCCCGTGCTGGTGCCCTACAACGTCTCCAACGCCGGGCCGCGCAACGAGGGCGTCGATTTCGCCGCCGATCCCGGCACCACCGTCGTCGCCTCGGCCGATGGCGAGGTGGCGCTGGTCTCGCGCTCGCTCGGCGGGCTCGGCACCATCGTGCTGATCCGCCACCGCGGCGACCTGCTGACCGTCTATGGCCGGGTCGACGATGTCAGCGTCGTCAAGGGCGCCCGCGTCGCCGCCGGCCAGCCGATCGGCGTCGTCGCCCCCGGCGACGGCTCCGGCCCGCCCAAGATGCATTTCGAGATCCGCCGCGGCGCCGACAGCGTGAACCCCGAGAACTACATCTGACGCGGGCGCGGCCGGCGCCGGCCCTGCGCCCGGGCACCGTCGCCATCGCCGCCGCCGTCGCTCAGCCCCGCACGACCACGGCGCCGATGGTCGAGTCGGGGCCCGGGCCTTCAGGGCGATCGATCTTCCACCAGCCGCGGATCGCGTCGGCGCAGGTATACGCCTGGGCATAGCGGGTGCGGATCTCGTAGGTGCCGGGGCTGAGCGGGATGTCCAGGCCGAAGGTGACCGTCGTCCAGCCGCCGCTCGACTGCAGGCCGTTCCAGATGCAGGCCTGCGCCTGATCCTCGCCCGCGAGACCCACCAGCACCTGGTTGATCGCGGTGCCGCAGGACGGGCAGTCGTGGTTGACCTGCACTTCCGCCGCGACCGGACCGCCGCGCTCGACGATCGCCGATGTCGACTGTCCCGCGATCACCAGGTTGCGCAGCTGGTAGCGAAACCCGTCGCCGCCGCCATAGTCCTCGGTGAAGACGTCGACGCTGGTCTGCGCGGCACTCCCGAACTGGTAGAGATCGCGCGAACGCTTCTGCTCGGCCACGGAGCGGTTGATCTCGAGCTGCAGACCCGAGATCCGGGCGCGGTCCTTGTCCTGCATGGTCAGCGCGGCGTCCAGTTCGGCCTGCAGCGTGGCGATGCGCTCCTGCGCCTCGCCGTCGCGCTCGATCAGCTCGCGCACCTTCGCGGTATAGGTCTGCCAGCGCGCCCTCGACTGCTCGGAATGCGCGACGGTGGCGAGGTAGTCGGCAAAGTTGTAGCGCTTGGACAGGTCTTCCTGCAGCGCCCGGTCGGCGAAGTCCTGCAGATAGCTCTGTTCGTTGGCGACCCGCTCGATCTCGACCTTCTGGTGCTGGATCTGCCAGTTGATGATCGCGGGCAGCGCGGTCACGACCACGCCGGTCACGATGATCTTGAGCTGGTCGGTGCGACGCTTGGTGCGGATCTCCTCGAAGCGCAGGTCCTGCTCGCGCCGCCTCAGCTCAAGCTCCGCCTGCGTGAGCGTGATGCCGCCCGTCTGCCCACCCGTCTGCCCGCCCTCGTCCCCCATCGCCGTCTCTCCGCCATGCCGATCGTCTGCCGGCGTGAGCCTAGCGGGCAGACACGCACAAGGCGAGCGATGCCAGACGCCGGTCCCGCGCCCCGCGAAACCGTCTGGCACCCCCCCGCCAAACCCGCCGACGGGGGCGGCGCAGGCCGGAGGATCACCGCCCTTGCGATGCGGTATCGCGGCTGGTCGCCGCGATGCTGGCTGCGGGAGGCGCCGGCTGCGCGGCGCCCGTGCCCGACCGCGCGCAGGCCCTCCCCCCGGCGGCATCACACGGCGTGAAACCGTGACCGGATCTTCACCCCTCCACGGCGGGCGGCGCTGGCACGATCGTCAGGGCGTCCGGGCACGGGGCCCGGCGGGACAGGGAGAGCCGCGATGAAGGTCAGCATCCAACCGTGGGACGCCGAGCGGGAGGGGCAGGCCGGCCTCACCGAGTTCACGTTCCGCGTCAGCATCACCTACGAGAACCGGGC
>JBCBPG010000576.1:0-3430 GCA_039820865.1 Pseudomonadota bacterium | reverse complement strand
GGCCTCTACGTGCCCGAGACGTTTCCGCGCCTCACGCCCGCCGAGATCGCGGCCTTTGCGGGCCTGCCCTACGAGGAGGTGGCGTATCGCGTGATGCGCCCCTTCGTCGGCGGCTTCGGCGACGAGGCGCTGCGCGCCGTGATCGACCGCGCCTATGCCGTCTTCCGCCATCCCGCCCGCGCGCCGCTGGTCCAGACGGGCCCGGCCGACTGGATCCTCGAACTGCACCACGGCCCCACGCTCGCCTTCAAGGACTTCGCCATGCAGGCGGTGGCGGGGTTCTTCGAGACGATCCTGGCGCGGCGGGGCGGGCGGGTCACCATCGTCTGCGCGACCTCGGGCGATACCGGCTCGGCCGCGATGGAGGCGTTCCGCGGGCGCGAGGGCTGCGACCTCTTCGTGCTCTACCCCCATGGCCGCATCTCCGAGGTGCAGCGCCGCCAGATGACCACGCCGGCCGAGGCCAATGTCCATGCGCTGGCCGTCGAGGGCACCTTCGACGACTGCCAGGCCATCGTGAAGGCGATGTTCACCGACCACGCCTTTCGCGACGAGATGCGCCTCGGCGCGGTCAACTCGATCAACTGGGGCCGGGTGCTGGCGCAGGTGGTCTACTACTTCACCGCCGGCGTGGCGCTGGGCGCGCCGGCGCGGCCGGTCTCGTTCTCGGTGCCCACGGGCAATTTCGGCGACATCCTCGCGGGCGAGGTTGCGCGGCGCATGGGGCTGCCCGTCTCGACGCTGGTGATCGCGACCAACGAGAACGACATCCTGCATCGCACGCTGGAGACCGGCGTCAGCGAGGCGCGGGGCGTGGCGCCCACGGTCGCGCCCTCGATGGACATCCAGGTCTCGTCCAACTTCGAGCGGCTGCTCTTCGACCTCTTCGGCCGGGACCCGGTCGCGACCGCCGCCGCGATGGCCGAGCAGAAGGCGACCGGCCGCTTCGCGTTGCCGCAGGGCGCGCGGGAGCGGCTGCAGGGCGACTGGGCCTCCCACGCCTCGCACCGGGCCGAGACGCTGGAGACGATCCGGCGCCTGCGCCACCAGACCGGCATGGTGATCGACACGCATACCGCCATCGGCGTGAACGCCGCCCATGCGTGCCGCCGCAGCCCTGCCGAGCCGATGGTGACGCTCGCCACCGCCCATGCGGCCAAGTTCCCCGACGCGGTGGCCGAGGCGACGGGCGAGACGCCGGCGCTGCCCGTCCATCTCGCCGACCTCTACGACCGCCCCGAGCGCGCCACGCGCGTGCCCGCCGACCTCGCCGCGGTGCAGGAGACGCTCCGCGCCCGTGCCGCCATCGCCGCCTGACAGCCCCCCGCAGGAGAGCCCGTGACCGCCTCGACGACCGCACTTACCACGCTGCCCAACGGTTTCCGCGTCGCGACCGAGCACATGCCGGGCCTCGCCTCGGCCTGTGTCGGCGTCTGGGTCGAGGCCGGCAGCCGCCACGAGCGCGAGAGCGAGAACGGCGTGGCGCATTTCCTCGAGCACATGGCGTTCAAGGGCACGGCACGGCGCACGGCCACCGAGATCGCGGAGGAGATCGAGGACGTGGGCGGCCATCTCAACGCCTATACCTCGCGCGAGCGCACGGCCTATTACGCCCGCGTGATGGCCGAGGACGTGCCCCGCGCGCTCGACATCATCGCCGACATCGTCCTGAACCCGGCGCTGGACGCCGAGGAGATGGAGCTGGAGCGCGGCGTCATCCTCTCCGAGATCGGCCAGGCCAACGACACGCCCGACGACATCATCTTCGACTGGCTGCAGGAGACGGCGTTTCCGGGCCAGCCGATCGGCCGTTCGATCCTGGGCAGCGAGGCGCGGGTCGGCGGCTTCAGGCCCGGCGATCTCAGCGCCTTCATCGCCGCGCATTACCGGCCGCAGCGCATGGTGCTGGCGGCGGCGGGCGCCGTCGATCACGACGCGATCGTGCGCCTGGCCGAGCAGGTCTTTGGCCATCTCGGGAATGCCGATCTGCCGGACCGCGCGCCGGCGCGCTTCGTCGGCGGCGAGCGGCGGGTCGACCGCAACCTCGCGCAGGCGCATTTCGCCCTCGGCCTCCGCGGCCCCGGGTTCCGCGACGAGGGGCACTATGCCGCGCAGATCGCGGCCACGGCGCTTGGCGGCGGCATGTCCTCGCGCCTGTTCCAGGAGGCGCGGGAGAAGCGCGGCCTCTGCTACACGATCTTCGCGCAGGCGGCGGCGCATGAGGAGACCGGCCTCATGACCGTCTATGCCGGTACGTCCGAGGCGGACCTGCCCGCGCTGGTGCGGCTGACTGGCGATACGCTGCAGCGCGCGGCGGGCGACCTGGGCGAGGCCGAGGTGGCGCGGGCCAAGGCGCAGGTCCGCGCGGGGCTGACGATGGGGCTGGAGGGCGCCTCGGCGCGGGCCGAGCGGCTGGCCGCCTCGGTCGCCGTCTGGGGCCGCCCCGTGCCGATTGCCGAGACCATGGAGCGCGTCGCCGCCGTCGACCGCGAGGCCGCGCGCACCGCCGTGGCGGCCTTCCTGGCTGAACCCCCCGCGCTCGCCCTCTATGGTCCGGTCGAGCGGGCCGAGGGGGCGGAGGCGCTGGCACGGCGCCTGACGGTGGCGGCGGCCTGAGCGCGGCGCATGGCATGGCAGGCGCCGGCGGCGATCGTCGAGGGCACGCCGGGCCTGGAATGAGACGATGAGTCTGGCACTGGGGTCGTCGATGTTCATGCGGCGCGGACGCGGGCGGATCGAGATCGGCACCGACCGGCTGATCCTGCGCCCACCCGAGATGGCCGACTTCGACGGCTGGGCGGCGCTGCGCCGCGAGAGCCGGGCCTTCCTGCAGCCCTGGGAGCCGACCTGGTCGCGCGACCACCTCTCCTGGCGCGCCTTCCGCAACCGCGTCACCTGGGCCGACCGCTCGCTGCGCACGGGCGAGGCGGTGCCGCTGTTCCTGACCCTGCGCGGCAGCGGGGTGGTGGTGGGCGGCCTCACGCTCTCCAACATCCGCCGCGAGCCGGCCGAGGCGGGGACGCTCGGCTACTGGACGGGCGAGCGGCACGCGCGCCAGGGCTACATGCGCGAGGCGCTGCTGGCACTGGTCGCGCACGCCTTCTCCGAGATCGGGATCTCCCGCCTCGAGGCCGCCTGCCTGCCGGACAACCAGGCGAGCCGGGGGCTCCTGGAGAAGTGCGGTTTCAAGTACGAGGGCGTCGCGCAGGCCTATCTCCAGATCGACGGCCGCTGGCGCAACCACGTCCTCTACGCCGCGCTGCGCCCCGACCGCCGCGGCCGGGTGGAGTAGCGGCGCGCACCGCCTGGAGCGGTTGCCGACCGACCGGAAACGCGTCGTCTCGCCCCCACCCGCGTCATCGTTGCCACGATCCCGTTACCTTTCAGCGAACGCTGCTGCACGCGCGGACGCAACGGGATGTTCATGCGC
>JBCBPG010000575.1:0-3434 GCA_039820865.1 Pseudomonadota bacterium | reverse complement strand
GGCGCACCTGCGCGGCCGCCTCCTCGCCCGAGACGTAGACGGTCTCGAGCCCCTGGGTCGCGAAGGCGGCGGCGGCCTGGAGGAGGAGCGTCGACTTGCCGATGCCGGGATCGCCGCCCACCAGAACGGCCGAGCCGGCGACCAGCCCGCCGCCCAGCACCCGGTCGAACTCGCCGATCCCCGAGACCGCGCGCGGCGGCGCGGGGCTGTCGGCATCGAGCGGCTCCAGCGCCATGGCGCGGCCGCGCTGGGCGCCGAGTGCGCCCTTCACCGCCGCCGCCGTGCCCAGCCCCGTGTCCGGCTCCAGCGTGTTCCACGCCCCGCAGGCCTCGCACTGGCCGGCCCATTTCCCGGCCGGTGTCCCGCAGGCGCGGCAGACATGGGTGGTGCGTGCGCGGGCCATCAGATCGCGACGAGGCCGAGCAGAAGGACGATGGCGAACATCATCTGGAGCAGGGGAAACACCTTGAACCAGCGCTCCTCGATCCACATCGCCCAGAGCGTCAGGCAGAAGAGGGGGAGCGCCAGGAGACGCGCGCCCACGACGCTGCGGAGCTCGAGCGACGCGAAGATCGCCAGCACCACCAGCATGATCGCCAGATGGGTCCAGCGCTCGCGCCCCTCGTTCAGGATGAACTGCGCCAGCGAGTACATCGTCGCGATGAAGACGAAGAGCGCCGAGAAGATCGCGACGACGAGGATCATGAGACCCATGGTTCAGTCCTCCAGCCGGCGCGACAGGATGGCGATGGCGATCTGGCCCAGCACCGCGGCGGTGAACAGCCAGAGCCCCCAGCCGGTGGCGACATAGCCCACGCCGACGCCCTTGGTCAGCACGATGAAGAGGGCCACGAGGAACACGTCCGCCATCGAGAGCTTGCCGAGGATATCGGTGGCCGGCAGCGCGCGGCGGGAAAGCAGGCGCGCGTGGATCATGGCGAGCATCACCGTCTTGGCGACCGGCAGCACCATGGCGAAGAGCGCGACGAGGAGGGCCAGCGCCGGGTCGTTCTCCCACAGCCCCTCGACCGCGCCGAGGAGCGAGATCGTGTCGCCGCCGAAATAGGGCAGGATCCCCGCGGTCGCGAGCGGCGCCATCCAGGCGATCGGCCAGACCACCAGCAGCGCTAGGTTGGCGGCGGCGAGCGCGCCGCGCGGGCCCATCAGCCGGGCGCGGGCGCGGGCGATGCGCGCGGCGGTGAGGCTCTCGCGCTCAGCCATCGCGCAGCGCCGTCAGCGTGATCGTGCCGGCGGCCAGCATGGCAAAGGTCCGGCGCAGGCGCGCGGCCTCGCCCGGCGCATGGGCCGCGGCGACCAGGATCCCGGCCGCGAGGATCGCGAAGGAGGCAACCCGTATCGCCCCGAACTGCGGTGCCGAGGCGCCGAGCAGCAGGGTCGTCGCCAGCGACGGCGCGGCAAAGAGCGTCGCGAAGGCCAGCGCCTGGCGGATGGCCGAGAGCCGCTCCTCGCCAAGATCGCGGTTCGCCCGCGTGATGCACTGCATCACCGACCAGGCCACCGCCAGCCCCGCCAGGATGTTGACCGCTGCGGTCATCTGCGCCCGCGCCCGGGGTGGGCGGTCACCGGATCGCCTCGATGGGGCCGTCGGCGAGGCCGTTGACGAACTGGTGGACATGGGGCTCGTCGGTGGTGTCGATCCCGGCGACGGGGCCTTCCCACTGAACGCGGCCGTTGTGCAGCATCGCGACGCGGTCGGCGATCTTGCGCACGCTGGTCATGTCGTGGGTGATGGTCATGGCGGTGGCGCCCATCTCGGTGACCAGGTCGCGGATCAGGTCGTTGATGACGTCCGACATGATCGGGTCGAGACCGGTGGTCGGCTCGTCGAAGAAGATGATCTCGGGCTCGGCGGCGATGGCGCGGGCGAGGCCGACGCGCTTCTGCATGCCGCCCGAGAGCTCGGCCGGGTAGAGATCGGCGACCTCGGCCGTCAGGCCCACGCGGCGGAGCTTGGTGACCGCCAGGTCGCGCGCGTCGTCGGGGGAGAGCCGGTTGGGCCCCTGGCGGAGGCGAAAGGAGACGTTCTCCCAGACCCTCAGGCTGTCGAAGAGGGCGGCGCCCTGGAACAGCATGCCGAAGCGGTCGAGGAGTGCGCCGCGGCGCGAGGCGGGCAGGCGGGTGACGTCCTGGCCCGCGACCTCGATCGTGCCGCCGTCGGGGCGGATGAGGCCGAGGATGCATTTCAGCATGACCGATTTGCCGGTACCCGAGCCGCCGATGATGACCATCGACTGCCCGCGCGCGACATCGAGATCGACGCCGGCGAGCACGGTCTTGGGCCCGAAGCTCTTGGTCACGCCGGAAAGGCGGATCATCGGGGCGGCTGGATCGGGAGCGGTCACGAGAAGAACAGGTCCGTCATCACGTAGTTGGCGGCGAGGATCAGGATCGAGGCGTGGACGACCGCGGCGCGGGTGGCCTGGCCCACGCCCTGTGCGCCCCGGCCGGAGTTGTAGCCGTGATAGCAGCCGATCGCGGCCACGATGAAGCCGAAGACCGCCGCCTTGACGAGGCCGGAGGCGACATCGCCGAAGGTCAGGAAGTCCCAGGTGGTCTGCAGGAAGGTCGCGGGCGCGAAGCCGAGCTGGTGCACGCCGACGAGAAAGGCGCCGTAGATGCCGATGATGTCGCCGATGAAGGCGAGGATCGGCAGCGTCAGGGTCGCGGCGAGCAGGCGGGGCGCCACGAGGTACTTCATCGGGTTGGTCGAGAGGGTGACCAGCGCGTCGATCTGCTCGGTCACGCGCATGGTCCCGATCTCGGCCGCGATCGAGGCCGAGACGCGGCCGGCGACCATCAGGCCGCAGAGGACGGGGCCGAGCTCGCGCGTCATGCCGATGGCGACGATCGAGGGGACCACGGTCTCGGCGCCGAAGCGGGTGCCGCCGGCATAGATCTGCAGCGCCAGCGCCGCGCCGGTGAAGAGGGTGGTGAGGCCCACGACCGGCAGCGAGGCATAGCCGATGCGCATGAGCTGGCGCGCGAATTCGAGGCCGAAGAAGGGCGGCGTCACGCTGTGGCGGAGCGCCGAGGCGATGAAGAGCGAGACCGCGCCCGTCGAGCGGACGAGGCCGATCACGGCGGCGCCGATGGCGGCGAGGAAGCTGGTGATGGCGCCCGTCAAGGCCGTCTCCGTCCGATCGCGTCACGGGTGGCGGGCGGCGCTGTGGCCGGCAACCCGGCAGCCCGTATACGGGGCCGGGGGCCCGGGCGGAAGCCCGCCTCGCTGCTGCCGCAGGGTCAGCGGGGTTGCGGTGTGCGTGTCCGCCCGGCGCTGCGCCGGCCCGCCCGGCCGCGCGACCGGCGCGCGCCCCGCCCGCCCACCCGTGACGCGATCGGACGGAGACGGCCTTGACGGGCGCCATCACAGCTTCCTCGCCGCCATCGGCGCCGCCGTGATCGGCCTCGTCCGC
>JBCBPG010000574.1:0-3444 GCA_039820865.1 Pseudomonadota bacterium | reverse complement strand
AGGGGCTGATCCAGGCGGCCTCGGCCGGCAACGTGTCCGGGCGCGAGGGAGACAGCCATGCAGTCGCTTGAGAGCAGCGCGCTCGAACCCACCAAGGCCGACCTCAAGGGGATGGGGATGGCACGCCGGCTGATGCGCCTGCTGCCGGTCTATGGCCTCGTGATCCTCACGGTGCTGCTGATCGGGCTCTTCTCGGTGCTGCTGCCCAACACCTTCCCCACGATGCTGAACCTGCGTGCGATCGTCAGCGACAAGGCGATCATCGCGCTCCTGTCGCTGGGGGCCATGATCCCGATGGCGGCGGGGCGGATCGACCTGACGGTCGGCTACGGCATCGTGCTCTGGCACATCCTGGCGATCAGCCTGCAGATCCAGCTGGGCCTGCCCTGGCCCGTGGCGGTGGTCTTCGTGCTGCTGCTCGGCGCCTTCACCGGGTTCCTCAACGGCCTCCTGGTCGAGGTCGCCAAGATCGACAGCTTCATCGCCACGCTCGGCACCGGCACCGTGCTCTATGCGCTCGCGCTCTGGCACACCGGCGGGCGGCAGATGGTGGGCGTGCTGCCGGACGGGTTCTACGGCCTCTCGACCACCTTCGTCTGGGGGCTGCCGATCACCGGCTTCTACCTGCTCGCCATCACGCTCGTGATGTGGGTGGTGCTCGAATACACGCCCGTCGGCCGGTACCTCTATGCCATCGGCGCCAACCAGCGGGCGGCCCAGCTCAACGGTATCCCGACGCGGCGCTACGTGATCGGGGCCTTCGTGGCCTCGGGCGCGATGACGGCGCTGGCGGGCGTTCTGCTGGCGGCCAAGCTGCGCATCGGCCAGGCCTCGGTCGGGCTGGAGTTCCTGCTGCCCGCGCTGGTCGGCGCCTTCCTCGGCTCGACCACCATCAAGCCCGGGCGCGTCAATGTCTGGGGCACGGTCGTCGGTGTCGCGATCCTGGCCGTCGGCATCTCGGGCATCCAGCAGTTCGGCGGCTCGTTCTGGGTCGAGCCACTGTTCAACGGCGTCACGCTGCTGATCGCCATCGGCATCGCCGGCTATGCGCAACGACGCAAGGCCGCGGACAGGCGCTGAAGCGCCGGAAAAGGGAGGAAGACCAATGGACAGACGGATGCTCATGGGCGCGCTCGCCGCCACCACCGCCCTGGTCGCGCTGCCGGCGCTGGCCGCCTGGGACGGGCCGACCACCGGCCCCGCGGCGGCCGAGGGCAAGTCGGTCGTCGTCGTGGCGGGCGATCTCAAGAACGGCGGCATCCTCGGCGTGACCGAGGGGGTCGAGGAGGCCGCGGCGCGCATCGGCTGGGAGGTCCGCGTGCTGGACGGCGCCGGCTCGGTCCAGGGCCGCACGGGTGCGATCGGCCAGGCGCTGGCGCTGCAGCCCGACGGCCTCGTCATCAACGGCTTCGACGCGGTCGAGCAGCAGGCCGCCCTCGAGGGCGTGGTCGGGGCCGGCATCCCGATGGTCGCCTGGCATTCGGGCCCCAAGATCGGCTGCGACGCGCCGGGCGGCATCTTCGCCAATGTCTCGACCGACGCGATGACGGTCTCCGAGGTCGCGGCCGACTGGGCGATCGAGGACGGGGGCGAGGAGATCGGCGTCGTGATCTTTACCGACTCGACCTACCAGATCGCCATCGACAAGGCCGACCGGCTGAAGGAGACGGTCGAGGCCGCCGGCGGCACGGTGCTGGAATATGTCGACACGCCGATCGCCGACACCTCGACGCGCATGGGGCCGCTGACCACGTCGCTGTTGCAGAAGTACGGCGCGCGCTGGACCCATGCGCTGGCGATCAACGACCTCTACTTCGACTTCATGGGCCCCTCGCTGGCGGCCGCCGGCCTCTCGCCCGAGGACGGGCCGCAGGCGGGCTCGGCCGGTGACGGGTCCGAGGCGGCGTTCCAGCGCATCCGCTCGGGCGGCTACCAGGCGATCACCGTGGCCGAGCCCCTGAACCTGCAGGGCTGGCAGCTGGTCGACGAGCTCAACCGCGCGATCCAGGGCGAGGCCTGCTCGGGCTATGTCACCTCGCCCGCGCTGGTGACGCCCGAGGGGCTGGCCAAGCTGGGCGAGACCAACGCCTTCGACCCCGACATCCCCTACCGCGACGCCTATGCCGAGATCTGGGGCAAGTGACACCTCTCTCCGCGCCCGCCCGACGGGCGCGGATCCTCGCCCAGCCCCTTACGAGCCGCCCCAGGAGCCATCGATGTCAGACCCCCTCGTCAAGATGCGCGCCATCACCAAGCGCTTCGGTGGCGTCACCGCACTCAGCGGCGTCGATCTCGACGCCCATGCCGGCGAGGTGCTGGCCATCGTCGGCGACAACGGCGCCGGCAAGTCGACGCTGATCAAGATCCTGACCGGGGTCTACCAGCCGACCGAGGGCGAGATCTTCCTCGACGGCGAGCAGGTGATCTTCGCCAGCCACGCCGAGGCCATCGAGCGCGGCATCGACGCCGTCTACCAGACGCTGGCGCTGGCCGATCACCTGACGCCGGCGGCCAACATGTTCCTCGGCAACGAGCTGACGCGCTCGTTCCTCGGCATCCGCTTCCTCGACAACAAGCGGATGAAGACCGAGACCGAGCGGGTGCTGATGGAGCGCCTCGGCGTCACGCTGAAGTCGCTCGACGCGCCGACCGAGAGCCTGTCTGGCGGCCAGCGCCAGGCCGTCGCCATCGCCCGCGCCGTCTATCAGGAGCGCCTGCGCGTGCTGGTGATGGACGAGCCGACCGCGGCGCTTGGGCCGCAGGAGACGGCGCGCACGCTCAAGCTCATCAAGACGCTCAAGGCCCAGGGCCTCGCCGTCATCCTGATCAGCCATTCGCTCGACGACGTGTTCGAGGTATCGGATCGTGTCCACGTGCAGCGCCGCGGCCAGTGCGCCGGCGTCGTGCACACGGCCGAGAGCAGCACGCAGGAGGTCCTCGGCCTCATCGTCGGCGCAGAGGAGCCCGCCTGATGTCCACCACAGCCGCCCCGCCTGTCGCCGCCTCGCGCCCGCTGACCGAGCGGCTGGAGCCCTATATCGCGATCATCGGCCCGATGGTGATGATCCTGGCGATCCTGATGTTCATGGGGGTGGCCGAGCCCGCGCGCTACTTCCGCGCCTCGAACCTCAACCTAATCCTGCTGGACGCCGCGCTCTACATGCCGATGGCGATGGCGATGACCTTCGTCATCACCCAGCGCGGCATCGACCTCTCGATCGGCTCGATCGCGGCGCTGTCGGGCATCCTCATGGCCTTCCTGATCAAGCAGTACGGCTTCTCGGTCTATCTCGCCGTGCCGATCGCCATCCTGCTGGGCGCGGTCATGGGGCTGATCAACGGGCTCATCATCACCCGCTTCAACGTGCCCGACCTGATCGGCACGCTGGCGATGGACCTGGTCTATCGCGGTTTCGCGCTGGTGATCGCCAAGGGCCTGGTGCT
>JBCBPG010000573.1:0-3444 GCA_039820865.1 Pseudomonadota bacterium | reverse complement strand
TGCCTCGATCACGCGGGCGCGGCGAAGCTCGACCTGCTCCTGCACTTCCCGCGCAGCCGCCTCCATCTGCGCCAGGCCCTCCTCCTCGATCCGCTCGATCTCGGTGAACAGCGACCAGAGTGTCTCGGTGTCCTCGGCGCGATAAGCGTCCCGGGCCTGCCGGCGGAGGTCCGTGAGCCTTGGATCGATGTTGTTGCCGCCGGTTGCGTCCGCCAGGCGCTCACCGACACGCTGCCAGTCCCGTGCCAGTTCGAAGAGCGTCGGCGCGATCTCCTCCGGGCCGATGTCCCGCCTGAGGATGCTCGACAGGAACCCGGTGATGAGCCTCTGCGTGGCGCCGAGATCGGCCTGCAGCCTGCCGGTAGTCTCGGCCAGCTTGGCCTTTTCCGCCTCGCTTTCGGTGAGCACCGAGATGAGCTCGTCCATCTTGACCTTGAGATCGACGATGTCCTGGCGAACCAGCCGGATCTCGCGGGCCATGCGTTCGCGGATCGCCGGCGCGTGCTTCTCCCTGAAGTCACCGTCATTCCATAGCTGGGCGTGCGCACCGGCCACGACGGCGACGAAAAAGCGCCTTGCGATCTGCTCGTCCCCGTCGGGCTGGCCCCGGTCCGCGAAGCCCTCATGGCAGGCCGCCGCCTCGATGAGCAGGCGTTGCGCAAGACGGACGGAGAGTGGTGGGAGGTCGGGTGCAGGGTCCGAGACGAGAGCGTAGATGTCATTCTCGGTCAGGTCGATCTTCGGGATCACCTCGTTGAACGATGCGATAGCGCTCTCAAGCTGGCTTCCGTCGAGGGTGTCTGTGTCGCCCCATGTTGACCACTGCGCCTCGACCTGACGGCGGTGGCGCGAGACGACCCGCTCCCACTCCCTGCTCGCGCGGGCACCACGGTTCAGCAGGAGACCGCCAAGGCCGGATGCGACGAACGCCGTTCCACCGGGCACGCCGGTCGCCAGCGTTTCGACAGCGGCAACGCCGGTTCCGACCGTGATGCTCACCAGCTTGTCGCGGCAGCCGTCCGTCAGCTTCATCTCTCAAATCCTGCAATGTTTGCGCGCACGCTAGCGCAGTGGTGGCCTTGCACCAAGGCGGTGTGGGGTGTATAGGCGCGGCTCACGCAATCCACAGGCGGGGGCGGGTGCTGCGGGGAGACATCCCGGGGCGTCCACCGGTTGGGGCCGCATGGCCCAGGACCCCCGCCGAGGCACAAACCGGGAAGGACCTGTTATGGCTCTGCCAGAGTTCTCTCTGCGCCAGCTCCTCGAGGCTGGCGTTCACTTCGGCCACCAGACGCACCGGTGGAACCCGCGCATGGCGCCCTTCATCTACGGCGAGCGCAACGGCATCCACATCATCGACCTCACCCAGTCGGTGCCCCTGCTCGACGCCGCGCTGCAGGCGTTGCGCGACACGGTGGGCCGCGGCGGCCGGGTGCTCTTCGTCGGCACCAAGCGCGCGGCACAGCAGCCGCTGGCCGATGCCGCGGCACGCTCGGCGCAGTACTTCATGAACCACCGCTGGCTCGGCGGCACGCTGACCAACTGGAAGACGGTGTCGAACTCGATCAACCGCCTGCGCGAGCTGGACGAGAAGCTGGATGGCGGCGCCACGGGCTTCACCAAGCGCGAGCGCCTCGGCCTCGACCGCGAGCGCAACAAGCTGACGCTGTCGCTGGGCGGTATCCGCGAGCTGGGCGGCCTGCCGGACATGCTGTTCGTGATCGACACCAACAAGGAAGCGCTGGCGATCGCCGAGGCCAAGAAGCTCGGCATCCCCGTGGTCGCGATCCTCGACACCAACTGCGACCCCGACGGCGTGAGCTACCCGATCCCGGGCAACGACGACGCGTCGCGCGCCATCGCGCTCTACTGCGACCTGGCCGCGCGCGCCTGCATCGACGGCATGGCGAGCCAGATGGGCGATGCCGGGTTCGACATCGGCGAACTGGAAGACGCGCCGGTCGAGGAACTGCCCCCGGTCGCGGGCGACGCGCCGGTCGAGGAGGCCGCCGCGCAGGCCTGATCTGCCCGACCCCCGGGCCTGGCCCGGGGTCCGAGCCGGGCGGGCGGCGGGCCCGCCCCCCAACCCCTGTCTTGCGATCGCGTGGCCCTTCGCTAGGGTCGCGGCGATTGGGACAGGGGATTTCAGATGCCGCCGCATATCGAGGCGATTGTCGCCGTCTACGGCTACGGCCCGTTTCTCTACGCCGCGATGCCGATGCTGGCGGCCGCGATCCATGTCTGGGGCGGGCGCGCCGCGGCCACCATCGCGCTGGCGGTCTTCACGGCGGCGACGGGGATGCTGATGGCGCTCTCCGCCGGCTTCTTCCCGGACGTCTACTGGGAGCTCGTGCGCCTCGACGACCGCGCCCATAGCGGCGTGCCGCTGGAGAACAGCCGGGCGCGCAGCACCGGCCGCTTCTCGGCCGTGCCGTCGACCTCGCTCCGCGACATCGAGGCGCTCGAGCTCCGGCGCTGGATGCCGGCGCCGCTGATGGGGCTGACGCTCGCCATCCTGCTGCCGCGACGCTGGAAGGTCTTCGGCCTGCTGCTGGCGGGATTCTGGCTCTCGGCCGACATCTTCGGCTTCGACTCGCTGCTCAGCACGGGGCCGGCCGACACCTCCGAGACCGAGCTCGCCATCCTCGACTGGATCGGCGCGCGGCTGGCGGAGATGGGCGAGCTGATCCGCCTGGTCGTGCGGTTGATCGCGGGCGAGGGCGAGGGCGGCGGTGGTGGCGACGGCGGAGGCGGGGGTTGAGGCGGGGGCGACGCTGGGGGCGGGGGCGGCTGACCGTCCGGCGGGCGGCGCCGGCGGCGCAGCGTCGCGCGACGGCCGTCCGCCGGCCCGGGCCCCACGGGCATTGCCCCGCCGCGCCCGACCCTCTAGAGGGACGCGCGAGAGGGACGGGCGCTGCCAGGGGGCGGCGCCCCAGACGTATGGAGTGAGACCATGGCGATCACCGCTGGCCTGGTGAAGGAACTGCGCGAGAAGACCGGCGTCGGCATGATGGATGCCAAGAAGGCGCTGGTCGAGAACGACGGCGACATGGAGGCGGCGGTCGACTGGCTGCGCCAGAAGGGCCTCGCCAAGGCCGCCAAGAAGTCGGGCCGCACCGCCGCCGAGGGCCTGGTCGCCATCGCCGTCGAGGGCGGCAGGGGCGTGGCCGTCGAGGTCAACTCCGAGACCGACTTCGTCGCCCGCAATGCCGAGTTCCAGGCGATGGTCGGCGAGATCGCCAGGATCGCGCTCACCGTCGACGACGTCGAGGCGCTGAAGGCCGCGCCGATGGGCGGCAAGACCGTCGCCGACGTCATCACCGAGAAGGTCGCCACCATCGGCGAGAACATGACGCTGCGGCGCATGTCCAAGGTCGAGGGCGACGTGATCGGCGCCTATGTCCACAACCCGGTCGCGGACGGCATGGGCAAGATCGGCTGCCT
>JBCBPG010000572.1:0-3453 GCA_039820865.1 Pseudomonadota bacterium | reverse complement strand
TGGAGGCGCGGGCGGAAGCGAGCGCCCGGCTGTCAGATTCTTGCTCTCGCTCACGATAGGCGAAGCGGCCCGTGGCGGACAGAGCACCGCGCTCATAGGCGTGCTCGAGACCGATGTCTCGGGGTCGACCCGTAACGGGGTCGATCGGCGCTGCGCCGGCAGACCAGTCGGCGCCACCGACGGGGCCGGGGGCGTCGGGACTATCGAAGCTCCTAATCCGGATCTCGCCGCTGCGGATCGCCATCTCGCGCTCCATGTCGGCAGCGGTGCCGCCGAGGCCAGGAACATAGAGGCCGCTCGGAGTGATCGCGTCGGTGAAGGCCTGGAGCTTTCCCTCGCTATGGAGCTGGGTGAGACCGGCATGCACATAGGCCTGCTGGCGCTCGGTCGGGCTGGAGCCGTAGAAACCCGAGTTCCGCCAGGTCTCCGCAAGACGAGAGGAGCGTCCGGCGAGGCCGTGAAGATGCATCAGGCTGTTGAAGTCGCCGAACTGGCCGTTGCTGACGACCCAGTTTGCAATGGTCTGGGCGTCGCTGGTGGAGGAGAGGCCGACGGAGGCGAGGATCGACCGCGAGCGCGCCACGCTCTGTTCGGCCGCGCGGAACTCTGACGCTTCTCGGCTAAGCTGCTCAGTCTGAGTGAAAGCAGAGCTGTTATAGCCGGAACGCGTGAGGCCCTGCGATATGTCACGAGCGAGAGCCGACGTCATTGAGGCACGGAGACTGTCGTCAGACTGCAGAGCATCTCGGATGCTACGATCGAGAGACGCTCGCTGGTTGTCTGACAGGGTAGTGTCGGAGATCTGCCTGCCAGCCCCAGATGCGTTAACGCCGCCAGAAACACCGACGCCGTTCCCGCCAGAGGCAGTGCCACCGCGTCCGGCAGAACTGGAGATGCCACCAGTCAGACCCGCCTGGGCGATGTAGGAGCGTGTCTGACTCTCGGTTAGCCCGAACTGTTGGCCGAGCTCATTCGCCCTCGCGAAAGACTCGGAGCCGGACACTCCGTACAGGGCTGAGTTCTCGGCCGCCTCGCGATCGCTCCAGAGAATTCCCCGCGAAGAGCGGGTATCGCTGCCGGATGACGTGGCCAGGGACCGGGAGAACGCGTCCGTCAGCTGCTCGCGTTCGCCCTGCATCCTCGTCTCGGCAGCGCGCATCTCAGCACCGCGGGTGAGGTTCATGTTGAAGTTGGGCAGGAGATCACGGGAGCCGCGGACCACCTGTCCGGCGATCGGTTCCATGTCGAGGTTCGGCATCTTCTGCGCAAAGGGCGCTGAGCCGACCGTGGATGGGGCCGCCAGCTTCTCGTCGATCGTATCCGGACTGCCGACGCGGTTGGCAATGCCGGTAAATGCATAGGCCGAGCCCGACAGCAGCAGAAAGGCGAGTGGGGGGACCGACGATGCGAAGAGGCCGGCGACGCCACGATACTGCTGCACCACGTCGTCAGCCGAGAACTGACCGCCGAGGCTGGTGAAGGGGATCCCGCTATCGGAAAGGCCGGTAATCTCGCCCGAAACGGTGTGCAGAACGAAGAGATTGATGACGGCCAGCACGGGGGCCCAGAGCTGGATCCAGAGACCTATGAGGCAGTAGTTCTTCACGATACCGAAGCCTACGGCACCAAGCATGGTCGCGATGAGCACGAAGGGCGCCATCGCGTAGAAAAAGCCCTCGATGAAGGAGATGAGCGGTCGGGCATAGACTTGGAAGATCTCGCCCTGGGCGCTCCACTGGGCATTCCGCTGGCGGATGCTGTCGGCGAGCATCACCGCGTAGCCCTCCTTCATGTCGAGCTGCAGGCGGCGCATGTTGCCGTGATCGACAAGAGGTCCCACGAAGAGGCTCAACAGCGCCTCGTCGGTGGCGACGCCGGCATTGAACAGGGAAAACAGCGCGGTCAGTTCGGAATCGAGGTTGGCGACGGAGGCAACGCTCTCACGAGCCGGGTCGTGCATCAGAGGCACGAGGACCTGGGCCTTGAGAGCAGGAATGAACTGCTCGCGGGAATACATCAGCAGCTGCTCATGCGCTTCGGCGCAGGAGAGCGAACTCTCGACGCCACCGCCGACATAGATGGCAGCGCCGTAGCTCTCGAAGTCGAGCGCCAGGGCTTCGTGGACGAGCGGGGCGCTCGACAGCGCCGAGCGCTGGATGGCCCCGAGCTCGAGGCCGAAATTGGTGCAGGTCGAAACGTAACTGACCCAACTGCGGCGAAAGTCCCCACCGCCGACGCCGTTGGCGGCGGCGTAGCGACCGGGAAAGGAGGCGGTCCGTCGGAGCGTCGCCCAGTCCTCCAGAGCGTCGGCATAGCCCTCGTCGGTGATCCCCGGGACGCTGTAGGCGGTCTCTGCTGTCTCGGCGAGGGAAAGGCCGATCGTGGAGAAGAGCTGACCGATGAATCCGATGCCGACGGGGACGTTGGCGACGGTCCTTGTCTGGCCAGTGTAGACGTTCTCCATGGTCACATCGACCTTGGGAACGAAGGCGATCCCCCAGACCATGATCGAGACGAGAAGCGCGGACAGCTGGATCCCGTGCCCGGCCATCAGGGACCGAGCCGCCGTCGTTATGACGCCGAGCAAAAGGACGGTGGCGAGCATGCCGGTATAGTCATCTTGCGTCGCCGAGCCGACGTTACCCATGATGCCGGCCACGCCGTTCACGACATCGGCGAGGTAGTTCAGGTCGCTGAAGACGTACCATTCCATCGATCATGCCCCCCGGTGCGGATATTGGGCGATTACGCTCCTGCAGCTCATCCAGGGGCGCGTGCCCCGGGCGAAGGCCATCGGGACGAGGCAGAGCGCTGTTGCCATACCGACAGGCGCGCGATGCTCGAAGCGGCGGGGGATCGAGGACACCGAGACAGCGCCGGAGAGCATCTTGGCGAAAGAACCGGGCAGCGCGGTATGGAGCGTGATTGCATGCATCGCGATGATCTCACGGGCTGGAGAAGCCGACGGTCGAGAACTCGGCATTCGGCTGAATGACGCCGAAGAAGCCCGAGTATATGCTGAGGAGCTCTTCGACATTGCCGTGACGCCGTTGAAGCCGGGCAAGCTCGCGCTGGTTGGCCCGGAAGCTGTCGGCGATGATGTCCTCGACGCGGGGCAGGTCGGGATCGTCGATGCCGGCCAGCGCTCGGGTGAGTGTCATGTGCAGTTCGCGCAGCATCTGCGAGGTCATCTCGATCGCAAGCTGGTAGGCGGCCTCCCGCGCAAAGGTCTCGACGGCGCTGTCGGAGACCGACGAAAGACGCACGACCATCGCGCCGGTTGATCCCGGGATCATGCCGACCATGCGCTGCTGATCGAGCGAAAGGTTGCCGCCGCCCCGGAGCACCGTGATGATGCCGTCGTCGGGATCGACCAGGCCCTCGTAGATGCGCGAGGCGAAGCCGACATCGCTCCAGTTGCCGGCGCTGCTCACGGGGTTCAGGCACCCGTTC
>JBCBPG010000571.1:0-3455 GCA_039820865.1 Pseudomonadota bacterium | reverse complement strand
GGGCCGATGGCGATCTCGCGGCCGATCCACGCCTCCTCGGCCCAGGGGGCGAGGCCGTCGATCCAGAGGTTGCCGCGGAAGCGCCGCTCCTCCATCGGGTGGCCGGCATGCTGGGCGAGGGCGCGCAGCGAGGCGCGGGAGAGGAGGGAGATGTAGGGCGGCTCCATGTCGGTCATCGCCTGGCCCGGGACCTCGGCGACGCGGTAGGGGCCGGGCTGGTGCGCGCCGGCGAGGCCCTCGATCCAGGCGGTCAGCGCGGCATCGCCCTCGGCCGTGCCGGGGGTGAGGGTCACCGGGGCGTGGTCGGGATGGGCCAGCGTCACCGTCCCGCTGGCGTCGTCGAGCGCGGCGGTGGCGCGGACGAGCTGTGCGACATGGGCCTGCACGACGAAGTTGCGCCGCGCCACCCAGGCGGGCGCGGCGGGGTCGTAGGCGCTGGCGCCGTGGGCGACGGCGAAGCGGCGGTCCCAGGGCAGGACCCGCGAGGGCTCGAGCGCGGTGCTGTCGAGCGCCTCGGCGCCGATGCCCTTGAGGGGATGGCGCCAGATGCCGGCGAGATGGGGCTCCATGGCCACTCTCAGCGCCGGCGCCGGCCGCGCTTGGCCTGGCCCTTGCGGGGGCGGTTCGGCTGCGGGCGGTTGGGCTGGGGCACCTCGCGGAGCGGCGCGCCGTCGTTGGCGGGCCCTGCATCGTCGCCATCCCTGCCGTCGCCCTCCGACGCCGCCGCGGATGCGTCATCGTCGGGCGCGTCATCGGGCGCGTCGTCGGGCTTGGGGTCAGGCTTGGCCTTGGCGGGCGCGGGGTCGTTGGCGGCTTTCGCCTCGTCGGCCTTCTTGCGCCTGAGGCTTCGCGTGACGTTGCCGAAGAAGTCGACCTCGACCCCCTGGCTGCGCATGATCGCGTATTGCTGGGTGAAGGTGAGGATGTTGTTCGCGATCCAGTAGATCACCAGACCGGACGCGAAGGTGCCCAGCATGAACATGAAGACCCAGGGCATCCAGGCGAAGATCATCGCCTGCGTCGGGTCGGTCGGTGCGGGGTTCAGCTTCTGCTGCATCCACATCGTGATGCCCATGATCACGGGCAGCACGCCGATGGAGAACAGGCCGAGCAGCCCGATGCCGGGATCGGGCGCATCGAAGGGCAGCGCGCCGAACAGGTTCATCCACGAGGTCGGGTCCGGCGCCGAGAGGTCGTTGATCCACAGCACGAACGGCGCGTGGCGCATGTCGATGGTGACGAACAGCACCTTGTAGAGCGAGAAGAAGATCGGGATCTGCACCAGGATCGGCAGGCAGCCGGCGGCCGGGTTCACCTTTTCCTTCTTGTAGAGCTCCATCATCTCCTGCTGGAGCTTGGTGCGGTCGTCGCCGGCGCGTTCCTTGATCTTCTCCATCTCGGGCTGGAGCTTCTTCATCCGGCCCATGGCGACGTAGGACTTGTAGGCCAGCGGGAAGAGCACGAGCTTGACCAGGAACGTGAGCGCCAGGATCGAGAAGCCCATGTTCCCGATCAGGCCCTGGATCCAGACCAGCAGGTTGGCGACGGGCTTGGTCAGGAACCAGAACCAGCCCCAGTCGATCGCGTCCTCGAACTTGTCGATGCCGAGATCGTCCTGGTAGCCCTGGACCGTGCGCAGCTCCTTGGCGCCGGCGAAGAGGCGGGTCTCGACCTCGGCCGTGGTGCCCGGCTCGATGGTCTGGAGCGGCAGGCGCATCTCGGTGCGGTACTCGATCTGCTGGCCGGTGCCGGGGCCGCCGATCGACTTGTAGACCGCGTCGAAGGGCGTGCCGGGCCCCGGGATCAGCGTGGTCATCCAGTAGCGGTCGGTGAAGCCGAGCCAGCCGTTGGTCTGGACCGGCACCGCGGTCGCGCGCCCGCCCTCGAGCGCGTTGGCGGGCAGGTCCTCGAGCGAGCTGTAGCTGAGCTCGGTCAGCTCGCCGTCGATGGTGGCGACGACCCCCTCGTGCAGGATGAAGAAGCCGATCGTGTCGGGCGTGCCGCGCCGGGCGAGATAGCCGTAGGGCGCGAGCGAGATCGCCTCGCCCGTCGTGTTCTCGACCGACTGGGTGACGGTGAACATGTAGCGCTCGTCCACCGCATAGGTGCGGCGGAACACGAGCCCCTCGCCATTGTCCCAGGCCAGCGTCACGGGGCTGTCGGGGGTGAGCTCGCGGCCGTCCTCGAGGGTCCAGTCGGTGTTGGGCGTGGGCAGCGGGCCCGGATCGCCGCCGGCGGTGCGCTGCCAGCCCCAGACGGCGTAATAGGGCGCGGGCCCGCCGGTGGGGTTCAGCAGGACGACGGTGTCGCTCTCGGGGTCGAGGGTCTCGCGATACTCCTCGAGATGCAGGTCGTCGAGCCGCCCGCCGGTGAGCGAGATCGAGCCGACGACCGCCTCCGAGACCACGGGCACGCGGTCGGTGCGCGCCAGCGCCCCGTCGCGGTCGAGCGGCACGACAGGCCCGCCCGCGGCGCCCGGCGCGCCCTGGCCAGTCCCCTGGCCCGCGCCCTGGACCGTGCCGTCGGCACCCTGGATCGGCTGGCCATCGGCCGTGTACTCGGCCGGCGGTGCGGGCGGCTCCGGCGGGAACAGCGCGTACCAGGTGAAGACGACGGCCATCGAGAGCACCGCCGCCAGGATCAGGTTGCGCGTCTCTTCCTTGTTGTTACCGCCGAGCATGGACTCTCCTCGCACCGCATCCGTCGCGCCTTGAACGCTGTTGGCAGAGATGGGTCAAGGGTGGCGCATCGGAAGGGCCCGGCGGAGGCGGCCGCTGTGCAGGATGTGAACGGCCTAGCCCTGGCCCAGCCTTGGCCGGGCGCTCAGGCCCGGCGGGTCCCGTCGCGCCAGCCGTGGCGCCGCGGCAGCACTGTCATCGGGCCTGGCGCCCCGTCGATCACGGCCAGGAAACGCTCGGGGATGCCCCCCGGCGCGTCGCTCCTGTCGGCGCCGATGCGGGGGGCGAGGCCAGCGGGATCGCGCCCGGTGCCCGCAGCGTCGCGCGCCCAGGCGAGCGGCCAGCGCGCCAGCACCTTCGCCGCGCGCCGGGCCCGGTCGAGGGCGGCATAGCGCTCGATCCGGACGAGCGCCCAGGCCCTGCGCGCACTCACGGTCTCGAGCGACGCATCGGGGCCGGGGCATCTCGGCGGGGCGGTCCAGGATACCGGCAGCGTGTCGCGCGGCTCGACCGTCAGCTCGACGGTCGTGCGCGCCGAGGGCCAGTGGGCGAGGAGCGCCACGAAGTAGGGCCCGGCCCCGTCGTGATAGGCGAGCGATCCCATCAGCGGAACAGCGGGAACGCGAGGCGCCCACGGGCGATGGCGTTCGCGCGCGCCAGCCGGGTCGGCTCAACCATGCTCGGCCTCCTCAATCGCGGGAAGCATAGCCGCAACCAACGTGAAAGTCAGATGCTTTCGGGCGGCGACGGGGCGAGGGCGGCGAAGTCGAAGAGGGT
>JBCBPG010000570.1:0-3466 GCA_039820865.1 Pseudomonadota bacterium | reverse complement strand
GCGATCGACGCCACCCAGGACGGCATCGCGGTGACGGACGAGGACGGCCGCTTCGTCTACATGAACACCGCCCACCTCCACATGTTCGGCTTCGAGCGCGAGAGCGAGATCCTCGGCATGCCCTGGCAGTCGCTCTACGAGCCCGACCAGGCCGCGGTGATCGAGAAGGTGGGCGTGCCTGTCCTGATGGAGCGCGGCACCTGGCGCACCGAGGTCACCGGGCGCGCACGCGACGGCCGGCCGGTGGAGCAGGAGGTGTCGCTCACGCTGCTGCGCGGCATCGGCCTCGTCTGCGTGACCCGCGACATCAGCGAGCGCCAGGAGAACGAGCGCGAGCGGGCGCGGCTGCGCGACCGGCTGGCCACCGCCCAGCGCCAGGAGGCGATCGCCCAGCTCGCCGCCGGCGTGGCGCACGACTTCAACAACCTGCTCTCGGTCGTCACCTCCTCGGTCTCGCTGGCCGAGACGGCGCTTGCGCGCGGCGAGGACCCGGCCAGCCATCTCCAGCGGATCCGCGCTGCGGGCACACAGGCCGGCGCGCTTGTCTCCAAGCTGCTCGACACCGGCAAGCGGCCGGGCAACCGCCAGCGGATCGATCTTGGCGAGGCGCTGGACGGGGCGATCGTGCTGCTGCGCTCCGGCATGCCCAAGCGCGTGGCCCTGTCGGTCGCCCGGGACGAGACGGCGATCTCGGTCGAGGCCGATCCGGCCGACGTGCTGCAGGTCGTGCTCAATCTCGGCATCAACGCGCGCGATGCGCTCGGCCAGGACGCGGGGCAGGTGGCGGTGACGCTGGAGCATGCCGGCCCGGGCGTCCCGGTCGAGGCCGAGATCGGCCAGGTCGACCCCGCCCGCCACTACGCCCGCCTCGCCGTCCGCGACACCGGCCCCGGCATGACGGCCGAGACGCGCGACGAGATCTTCACGCCCTACTACACGACCAAGGGGCAGGACGGCACGGGCCTCGGCCTCGCCGTCGTCGCCAGCATCGTGCGCAAGATCGGCGGTGCCCTGACGCTGGAGACCGAGGCGGGGGCGGGCAGCACCTTCAGCGTCTACTGGCCGCTGGACGATCGTGCACCGGCGGCGCCCGTCCCCACCCCCGCCACGCCCGCCTCGCGCGCCATCCTGGCCGGCGCCACCGTGATCGTCTGCGACGACGCGGCCGAGGTGGCCGAGAGCCTTGCCGCCATCCTCGAGACCGCGGGCGCCGAGGCCGCCGTCTGCACCGACCCGCGCGACGCGCTGGAGGCGGTGCGCGAGGACCCCGCCGCCTGGTCGCTCCTGCTCACCGATTTCGACATGCCGGTCCTCGACGGCGCGACGCTGGCGGCCTCGGTGCGGGCGATCCGCGCCGACCTGCCCGTGGTCCTCTGCACCGCGCTCGACCGCGATGCGGCCGAGTCAGCGCCCTTCGACGCGGTCGTGCAGAAGCCCGTCGCCCCCGAACGCCTGCTGGACACGCTGGCCTCGGCGCTGCAAGGACGGGGGAACGGGGCTGAGGAGACGGGGCCATGAGGATCCTGATCGCCGACGACCATGACCTGGTGCGCGAGACGCTCGTGGCCTTTCTCGAGCAGGAGGACGGCTTCACGCTGACCTCGGCCAGCGATCTCGACACCGCGCTCGCCGCGATCGGGGCGCAGGGTCCCTTCGATCTCGTGCTGCTCGACTATGGCATGCCGGGCATGGACGGTCTCGCCGGGCTCGACCGGGCGCGCACGGCCAACGGGTCGGGGCCGGTTGCGATCATCTCGGGCGTCGCGGACCGCACGATCGCGCAGGAGGCGCTGGACCGCGGCGCGGCCGGCTTCCTGCCCAAGACCATGACGTCCAAGTCGATGGTCAACGCGGTGCGCTTCATGGCCGCGGGCGAGCAGTTCGCGCCGCTCGCCTTCATGACGGCCGAGGAGCCACAGGCCGAGAACCCGCTCGCCGCCCGGCTGTCGACGCGCGAGCGCGAGGTGCTGGCGGGGCTCTGCGCCGGCAAGTCGAACAAGGAGATCGCGCGCGACCTCGACCTGCAGGAGGTCACGATCAAGCTTCACGTCAAGACACTCTGCCGCAAGCTGGAGGCGCGCAACCGCACCCATGCAGCGATGATCGCCAAGGAAGCCGGCATCTCCTGACGGCCGGCACGGCCCCGGAACCAGGTCCGCGGCCCCTCTCGAATTACGGCGAGATTTGGCGTTAACCGCCATTACAATGACTAACAACTACTTAATATCGGGATATCCCACATCCACTTTGGAGAGACACCATGAACCTGTCGCGGCTTGTGTACTATAGCGAGCGCAATCCGTCGGTTGCCCTGGACATGCGGACCCTGATGAAGGCGTGTCACCGGAACAACGCCCAGGCGAACATTACCGGGATTCTCCACTACAACGGGCGGCAGTTCCTGCAGGTGCTCGAAGGTGGGCGCGCCGAGGTCAGCGCAATCTATCACCGCATCGCGGCGGATCCGCGCCACTTCAACATCATCCTGATCGACTGCTCGGAGGCCCGCGAGCGGCTGTTCCCGACCTGGGCGATGGGTCTGCACGAGGCGAACGACGAGCAGTCGAAGGATATCTTCCTGCGCTACTTCGCGTCGAACGAGGTCAACCCCGAGACCGTCAACGTGAACAGCCTGCTCGACCTGCTGCAGGACTTCTCGGCCGAGACCAACTGAGCCTGCCGGCCGCAACGACGACGGGCTGGCTCTCCGCGAGCCAGCCCTTTTTTTGTGTCGCCGCGCCTCAGGCGGCGGGCTGGAGACTGCCGTGCTTGCGGCGGTTGCGGACGATCTCGCCATCCTGCTCGCGCACCGTCTGCTCCAGGTCGTCGCGCTGGCGGCGCATGCGGCGCATTTCGCGAATCATCTCGCCCTGCAGCGCCTTCAGCCGGCGGGCGTTGTTGCGCCGACCGATGCCATAGCCGAGGAGACCGGCGCTGGCGACGATCACCCCCAGCGACAGGACCGGCAGCTGCACCGAGCCGAGAATGAAAGCCTGAAACATTTCCATCATGTACCTCCGTTGTCGATGTGCAGGAGAACGCCGCGCGCCCCGTCGGACCGCGTGGCACTGGTGTCGGCCCGGGCCTCGAGACGGCTGGCATCGATGCCGGCACCGGCCAGCCGGCCGATCAGTGCATTGCTGCGTTCGAGACCCTCGATTGCGCTTGCGAGACCGCTGCTGCCCTCGGGCGCGGAGGCGGTGACGGTGACGCGGTCCATGCCGCAGGCCATCGCATCGGCGACGAACCGGATCGCCTCGCCGACCTCGGCCTCGCTCGGCGCGCCGTCGCCGGCCGCATAGGGCAGGAAGCGCTTCGCCCCGGGCCCGACGCTGGCACAGTCGGGCACGACCGCGACGGCGATCGCGATCGCTGCCGCCATGTCTGTGGCCGTGTCGGTGGCCGTTTCGGTGGCCGTGTCCGCCTGCGTGGACGCTGGATCGCCCTCGGTTGGCGTGGTGGCGGT
>JBCBPG010000569.1:0-3478 GCA_039820865.1 Pseudomonadota bacterium | reverse complement strand
CAGCCGCGAGACCGCGCCCTTGAGGGGCTCGAGCTGCTTGTCGAGATACCCGCGCAGCCGGTCGAGCTCGGGCCCGTCGGCCAGGTCCTCGGCCGCGACGGTCTCGTCAAAGGCGCTGGTGTAGATTCGGTAGGCGGGGTCCGCGTCCGAGGGCGGGCGCGGCGCGCGCTCGTCCGGCGGCGGCGGGCCCTCCTCGTTGTCGATCGCCTCGTCGTTCTCGGGGTGGTCGTCGCTGTCGTCGGGCGCCAGTTCCGCCTGCACGGCCTGCTGGTCCTGCTCGCCGCGGCGATCGTCCTCCTCGCCGTCCTGCTCCTCGCTCTCGTCGCCGCCGTCGCCGGCGTCGTTCTCCTCGGGCTCCTGGTCGTGGCCCTCTTCCTCGGCCTCGTCGTCCTCCGGCGCCTCGTCGGGGTCGGGCGGCAGGCTGTCGCCGTAGCCGAGGTCGTCGATGATCTTCCAGGTCCGCCGGGCGAAGGCCTCCTGGTCCTGCAGGTCGCCCATCCCCTGCATCGCCTCGGTGTCGAGATGCTGGTCGAAGAAGTCGCGCCAGAGGTCGAGCACGTTGCCCGAGCCACCCGCAGGCGTCCGCCCGGTCAGCGCCTCGCGCATCAGGAAGCCGGCCGCCTCGGCCATCGGCGCCTCGGCCGAGGTGCGCATCGCGCCATAGCCCTTGCTCTCGGCCTGGTGTTCGAGGCGGGCGTCGAGGTTGTCGGCCACGCCCGGCATCGCCCGCGCGCCGATCGCCTCGCAGCGCGCGTCCTCGAGCGCATCGTAGATCGCGCGCGCCATCTCGCCCGAGGGCGCATAGCGGTCATGACAGTCGCTGGAGTGGAACCGTTCGCGCAGCGCCATGGCATCGGCGCTGCCGCGCGCCAGCATCACCTCGCGCCGCGTCATCCGCCGGCTCACCTGGGGCAGGCGCATGCCCTGCGCCGTCCGCCCCGGCGGGTCGGCCGAGTAGGTGACGTCGATCTCGGCCTCGCCCGCCAGCGCGCGCGTCGCCTCGGCCAGTGCCTTCTTGAACGGCTCGGCGGGGTTCTCGACCTTCTTGTTCACGGCGTCTTCCGTCCCTCCAGCGCCCGACAGCCCTTCGCCCCTATCACCCGCGGGGCCTCGCGGCCATGCGCCGGGCGATCTCGTCCGCGGGCACGGTCTCGATCCGCGTGGCGATCCACCAGCGGTTGCCGCCCTCGTCGCAGACCATGGCGGCGCGATCGCCGTGCACCTGGTCGGAGGGCGGCATCATCTCGACCCCGCCCGCGGCCAGCGCCCTGGCATAGGCGGCGTCGCAGTCGTCGACATAGACATGCAGCATCGCGGTGTCGGGTGCATGGCCCGAGGGTGCCGTGCCCAGCATCACCACGCTGTCGCCGATCGCCAGCGCCACGTGGCGCAGCACGCCGTCGATCCGGACCGCCTCGCCCACCACCGTCGCGCCGAAGGCGGCCGCGGCAAAGCGCATCACCGCCTCGGCCTCGGGCACGGCGAGATAGGCGCTCACGCTCCTGTAGCCTTCAGGTACTGCCATCCCGTCCTCCCCTCAGCGCTCCAGCGCCACCAGGCGGCCGCCAGGCGCCAGGGCGAAGCCCGCCATGCGCAGCCGCCGCGTCACCGCCCGGCCCTCGCGCCGGTCGCTCCGCTTGGTGAGCGCGCCCAGCGCCGCGATCAGCACCGGCAGCGCGATCCCCGTGCCGGCGAGCAGCCCGGCCACGGTGAGCTCGATGCCCGCCGCGCGATAGCCGATCCGGCACAGCACGATCAACGCCACCACCGTCATCACCATATAGGGATCAACGACCATCCATGCCTGCCGGATCCGCACCCGCCAGAGGCGGAACGCCATCAGCCGCACGCCAAACGGCACCCGCCCGTCGGCCAGCCACAGCGGCGCGGGCCAGCCCATCACCGCGCGCTCACCGGCGCATGTCCATCAGCGCCGCCAGCCGCGTGCGGCAGGCCTCCCAGCCGCTGGCGATCGCACGCCGCGCCGTCTCGCCCGGCGGCCATGAGAGCGTGCCGAACGGGGTGCGGCGATAGCTGTCCTCGAAGGCCGCCATTGCCTCGCGCACGAAGACCTCGCCATCCGCACCGCCGATGCCGCGCCGCTCCAGCTCGCCCCGCGCGGTCTCGAGGAACGCCGTGCGCCGCCGCTCGGTCTCCGCCGCCCGGCCGTCGCTCGGGTCGAGGCGGGACGACAGGCCCTCGAGCGTCGCGCATTCGAGCGAGACATAGAGCCGCGTGTCGGGCTTGCGCAGCCAGTCCTCGAAGCTCTGCCGCTCGCCGAGGGGGATCGACAGGAGGGCAAGGAGGCAGGTGCCGGCCACACCCAGCACGATCATCCACGCCGCCCGCCGCCCGCCAAGAACGCCTTCAAGCCAGGACATGAGCGTCGCGGCCCCGCCCTGCCCGGCGCCGCCCTGCCCGGCCCCGCCCTGCCCAGCCGCGCCCTGCCCGGCGCCATGGCCCGTCGCGGGGTGGCCCTCGGGATCCGGCGCCGCGCTCACCGCGCCCGCTCCCAGAGCGTGGCGACCAGGCCCTGGCAGGGCGTCATGTCGGCCATCACCGCCCGCGCCCCCACCTCGCCCGAGGCCAGCCGCGCGACATAGGCATCGACATAGGGCTGTGTTTCGACCAGCACGTCGCGGAACGAGCGCACGGCATCGCCCTCGACGCCCAGTCCGTCCATGCCCGCAAGCGCCCGCATCACGATCTGCCGCGGCCCCACGGTCGCCGGATCGCCGCGGAACACGGCGAACAGCGCATGGCAGCGCAGCAGCCCCGGCCTGTCGGCGACCGCCTCGGGATCGATCTGTCCGGAGAGGAGATCGGCCGTCCCGCCGGCGTCGAGGCCGTCACGCCCCTGCGCTTCGGCCGACATGCCGCCGAGGGCCAGCACCACCCCCAGCGCGACCAGCGCGCTGCGCATGCCGGGGCGGGAACCGTCGGCCCGGGCCTCCATCCGCCCGCCCTGCGCGCCCGCCACCATCGTCACACCACCAACTGGTGTTGCCGGTCGCGCCTGTCGAGGACCTCGAGCGCCGCGCCGACCTCGACCGGGTCAGGATCGAGGCGGGGGCCGAAGCAGGCCTCGAAACGCCGCCGCACCCCCTGGCGCGCGCTGTCGCGGACGGTACCCGAGCGGCCTTCGCTCGCGATCATGGCATCACAGAAGCGGTCGACGTCGAGGGGCGCGCTCTCCAGCATCCATCGCGGGGTCACCCGGACCTGCACCAAGACCCGGGCGACGCGGCCGGCCAGCGCAGGGCGCGCCGCGACACGCGCGTCGCTCTCGTCCCGCGGCAGGGCGGCGATCGTGCCGCAGAAGCCGTTCTCGACGCCGAGGTCATGAAGGAGCCGCTCGAACGCCTCGAGCAGCGGCGTCGCGGCGAGCCGGCCGGAGAACAGCGGCGGCCCGCTCTCCCTCATCCCAGGCTGATGCTCGCCGCGCTCTCCGGCAGCTCCTGGCCGAAGCATTTCTGGT
>JBCBPG010000568.1:0-3478 GCA_039820865.1 Pseudomonadota bacterium | reverse complement strand
CGCCGCGGCCGGCACGGCCGGCGCGACAGGGCCACCGCCCGGTGGCCGGCCGCGCGCCGGCAATGCGGGATACCGCATGGGCTGGGCAACGTGGGGGCCCCGATGGCCCTGCCCGCCCACGTCAGTATGAACGCCAATCCGTGAACATAGAGAGAACATCTCTCAACGGTACGGCATGCCATCCCCGGCAGGCCGGGAGCGCCGGTGGGCCCGCTACTCGCTCCCCGGCCCCGCGGCGGTCCTGATGGCGAGCGTGACGAGCGAACCGTCGCCGAGCGTGGAGAGGAGTTCGACGACCGTGGTGGCATCGATCGGCTCGCCCTGGCGCGCGGCGGCCGCGTCCGAGAGGGCGTCGATGGCGTGGCCGACGACGAAGAGCAGGTGATCCTCGCCGAAGATCGGCGAGACCTTGAGGCTGATCGAGCGGATCTCGCCCGGCGCGATCGGCTCGGGCGGGCGAATGCGCCAGAGCCGGCCGGCAGCGTCGAGGCCGAGCAGCAGCGCATCGCCCCGCCGCGCGGCACGGAAGGTGACCTCGACGATCTCCCCGTCGAGCCGGCGGCGGTCGCCCCCTGCCACGCTGGCGCCCACGCGCCCGTCGACGCGGTTCCCAAGCGCGCCGAGCAGGGCGTATTTCAGCGTGATGGCGTCGAGCTTCTCATGCGTCCAGTCGGCGCCGATCGCGGCGACGGTCTCGCCCTCGGCATCGAAGACGCGACCCTCGGCAGGCGCGATCCAGAGGCCCGGCCCCGCCTGGAACGCATCGGCCGGCATCTCGGGCGCGGGGCCGGCGGTCGCCTGGGCCCGGGCGACATCGTCTGCCGGCAGGGGGGCGAGGGCCATGAGCACGAGGACGCGGCCCGCAAGGGCTGTCCACCGCGGGGCGCGGTCTCGGGCATGTCGGCGCTGGCGCATCGTCTCCTCCGGGCCAACCTCTCGGGGTGGAGGCGAGCACGGGCGGGGCCGGACCGCAAGATGTCGTGTGCGCCAGCACACTACCTACTGGAAGATAGATTATGAGTGCCTATCTCTCCGGCGGTGCGGCGCTCGGGGGCTGAGGCTGAGGCTGGGACAGAGGCTGGGACAGGGGCGGGGGCGGGATGAACAGGGAACGGGCGATCCCGGCGCGGACCGGGGTGGTGGTGGTCGGCGGCGGGCTCTCGGGGCTGGCGGTGGCGGCGGGGCTGCAGGCGGCCGGCCGGTCCGTCACGGTTCTGGAGGCACGGGCGCGGCCCGGCGGGCGCGTGCTCTCGCGCGCGGCCTCGGACCCCGGGGCGGCGCGAGCGGGTCGGTTCGATCTCGGGCCGGCCTGGCTCTGGCCGCATAACCGGCGTATGCGCCGGCTGGTCGATACGCTGGGCCTCGCGCTCGCGCCCCAGCACGCCACCGGCAGGCTCGTCTTCGAGGATCCCGCCGGCCGGGTGCGCCGCGATCTCGACATGGCGACGATGGCCGGGGCCCTCCGCGTCGCGGGCGGCATGGACCGGGTGACGCAGGGCCTCGCGGCAGGCCTTGCTCCCGGGACGTTGGCGCCCGGCCACCGGGTGCGCGACATTGCCCTCGACGGCGGGATCGCGGTCAGGGGCGACGGGCCGGACGGTGCCTTCCGCATCGGCGCCGATCGCCTGGTGCTGGCACTGCCGCCGCGGCTGATCGCGGGGCTGTCGTTCCGGCCCGCCCTGCCGACCGAGATGGCCGCGGCCCTCGCCGCCGTACCGACCTGGATGGCGGGCATGGCCAAGGTCGTGGCGGTCTATGACAGGGCCGGCTGGCGCGAGGCCGGGCTCTCGGGCGATGCGATCAGCCATCGCGGCCCGCTGGTCGAGATCCACGACGCCACCGATCCCGCCACGGGCATGCCGGCGCTGTTCGGCTTCGTCGCGCCGGGCGCGGCAAGGGGCACCGGCCCCGGCGCAGACGCGCTCGTCCGGGCGGCCACCGACCAGCTCGACCGGCTGTTCGGCGCGGTCTCGGGCCGGCCGCGGGACGTGATGCTGCAGGACTGGGCCGGCGAGGCCGACACCGCGACGCCGGCCGACCACCGCCCGCCCGCCGGCCACCCGGCCTACGGCCTGCCCCCCGCGGCGCGGCGCTGGACCGCCTCGACCGGGCACCGGGTCGTCTTTGCCGGAACCGAGATGGCGCCACGCGACGGCGGCTTCCTCGAGGGCGCGCTCGAAGCGGCGGAGGCGGCGCTCGACATGCTCGGCCCCGCGCCCGGCCCCATGCCAGGCCCCGTGCCCGGCCCGGCAGCCTGACGACCGCTGCCCGCCACGGCGAGACCCCGAAAAAGCGTCGCGGCGACCAGCCGCGACACCGCTTAGCCCGTCACCGTCCAGGGGGTGTCGTAGCGATGCTCCTCGAGGTTCGTGCCCGCGCCCTCGCGGTCGACCACGGCGAAATCCGCCGGGCGATCCAGCGGCGTCAGCACCCCGTGCCAGACCCCGCGGCCGAGGTTCACGCCCTGGCCCGGGCGGGTGAGAAAGGCGCGCGGCCGCCCCGGCCCCTCGGGCGCCACGATCACCAGGAACGGATCCGGGCCGAGCGGCACGAAGGCCTGCGAGCCGAGGGGGTGGCGCTCGACCAGGTCGAAGCGATAGGGCAGCGTCACGGCCTCGGAGCGGAAGATCGAGAGCGCCGCGCGCGCATCCTCCCCCGCCAGGTCGACCCGCGCGAGGTCGTGATAGCGCCGGCAGCGCCCCGCGTTGATCACGCGCGGCGTGCCCACTGCCTCGATCACCTCGCCGAAGGGCGCGAAGGCCGCCGCCTCCAGCGGCTCCGCCCCGATCAGGCGCTCCATGGCGCGCCCAGCCTCGGGTGGCGGTTGATGTCCTTGTAGAGGAGGTAGCGGAACGGCCCCGGCCCGCCCGCATAGCAGGCCTGCGGACAGAAGGCGCGCAGCCACATGAAGTCCCCCGCCTCCACCTCGACCCAGTCGCGGTTCAGCCGGTAGACCGCCCGCCCCTCCAGCACGAAGAGCCCGTGCTCCATCACATGGGTCTCGAGGAACGGGATCGAGCCGCCCGGCGCGAAGGTCACGATCGTGACCGCCATGTCATGGGCGAGGTCCGCGGGATCGGTGAACAGCGTCGTCGCCCAGCGCCCCTCGGTCCCGGGCATCGGCCGGGGCGCGATATCGGCCTCGCGGCGGATCAGGGGCGCGGGCGGATCGATCCCCTCGACCGGCTCATAGCGCTTGCGGATCCAGTGCGCCCGCGCCGGCGCCTCGCCCTCTGCCCTCAGCCGCCAGCCGGTACCGGGTGGCAGATAGGCGTAGTGCCCGGGGCCGAGCGCATGGCCGGCCCCCCCGATCTCCAGCCTCAAACGCCCCTCGGCGACGAAGAGCACGCCCTCGCCCGCCGGGTCCGGCTCGCCGCGCTCCGTACCGCCGCCGGGGGCGCTTGATGCTGGAGATCGGGGGGGCCGGCCATGCGCTCGGTCCCGGCCACTACGCCTATCTGCCGCCCGGTATCGCCTG
>JBCBPG010000567.1:0-3509 GCA_039820865.1 Pseudomonadota bacterium | reverse complement strand
GCCGTCGCGCGCACCGGCGCCCGCCAGCTCGACGTCTCCTCCGGCGTCGAGAGCGCGCCCGGCATCAAGGACCCCGCCCTCGTCCACGCCTTCCTCGCCGCCGCCGGCAGGGCCGGAGCCGTGGGCAGGGCCGGAGCCATGGGCAGCGCCGGAGCCGCCGGCAGCGCCGGAGTCGTGGGCAGCGCCGGAGCCGCCGGCAGTGCCCGCCCCATCGACGGTGTCGAAGGCGCCGATCAGGACACCGGCTTTCCCGCCGACGACCATCCGGCGCCATCGCGTCGATGACCGGGTCCGCCCTGCAAGCGGCCGGCGACGTCAGGATCCGCGAGGCCACCGGGGCCGACCTCGACGCCATCGTCGCCCTCCTCGCCGACGACCCGCTCGGCGCGACGCGCGAGGCCCCGGGCGACCTCGCCTATGCCCGCGCCTTCGCCGCCATGGCCGCCCAGCCCGGCAACACCCTCCTTGTCGCCACCGAGGGCGCCGCGATCCTCGGCTGCCTGCAGCTCACCGTGATCCACGGCCTCTCGCGCCGCGGCATGGCCCGCGCCCAGATCGAGGGTGTGCGCGTCGCCGCCATCGCCCGCGCCCGCGGCATCGGCCGGCGCCTCGTCGAGGACGCCATCGCCCGCGCCCGCGCCGCCGGCTGCGGCCTCGTCCAGCTCACCACCGACCGCACCCGCCCCGAGGCCCACCGCTTCTACGAAAGCCTCGGCTTCGAGGCCTCGCATCTCGGCCTCAAGCGCCCCCTCTGAGCGCGGGTGGCCGGCCTTCCGCCGCCGACCCGACACGGCTATCCTGATGCATCTTTAAGCAAGTGCATAAGGAACATCCCATGGCGCATACGTCATATGCCGTCCGCTCCGGCGATACCCTGGGCGCGATTGCCAGCCAGCTCGGCCTCACCGTCCAGGACCTGCTCGAGATCAATCCGCAGATCGACAACCCGAACCTGATCCATGTCGGCGACACGATCCTCGTGCCGGCCGGTGGCACGCTGCCGGGCATCCACGCCCGCACGGCGACCGCGTCCGACCCCTCGGACCTGCCGCTCTGGTACAAGATCGCCCGCCGCGAGGTCGGCGTGACCGAGATCCCGGGCGCGAGCCATGCGCCTCGCGTGCTCGAGTACCTCGCCACCTGCGAGCGTCTGCCGCTGAACATGCGCGGCAGGGACGAGACGGCCTGGTGCTCGGCCTTCGTGAACTGGTGCGTCGAGCAGGCGGGCCTCGCCGGCACCAACAGCGCCTGGGCGCGGAGCTGGCTGGACGAGGGCTGGGGCACCGCCGAGGACAGCGATGCGCCGCGGGTCGGCGCCATCGCCGTCTTCCGCCGCTTCAACGCCGGCACCGATGGCGGCCACGTGGCCTTCTTCGAGCGGGACCTCGGCACCAAGATCGAGATCCTGGGCGGCAACCAGTCGAACAAGGTCAAGACCAGCACCTATCCCAAGAACGGCAGGCTGGGCTCGTTCAACTACGAACTGCTCGGCTATCGCTGGGGACCGTGACGGGGCGCCGGCGCCCCCGCCCGATCAGGGCGTGACAGCGCGACTATCGACAGCCGGGGGGCGGCGGGCTAACCGTCGCCCTCCAGGGAGGACCCTCGATGAACGAAACCGCGCCCAACAGCTTCCGCACCGGTCCCGACGAGCAGGGGCGCTTCGGCCTCTTCGGCGGGCGGTTCGTGTCCGAGACGCTGATGCCGCTGATCCTCGAGCTCGAGGCCGAATACGGCCGCGCGCGCAAGGACCCGGCCTTCTGGGCCGAGATGGACGACCTCTGGAAGCACTATGTCGGCCGGCCGAGCCCGCTCTACTTCGCGCCCCGCCTGACCGAGGCGCTGGGCGGCGCCAAGATCTACCTCAAGCGCGACGAGCTGAACCACACCGGCGCGCACAAGATCAACAACGTGCTCGGCCAGATCCTGCTGGCGCGGCGCATGGGCAAGAAGCGCATCATCGCCGAGACCGGCGCCGGCCAGCACGGTGTCGCCACCGCCACCGTCTGCGCGCGCTTCGGGCTCGACTGCGTGGTCTTCATGGGCGCGACGGATGTCGAGCGCCAGAAGCCCAACGTCTTCCGCATGCGCCTGCTCGGTGCCGAGGTCGTGCCCGTCACCGCCGGCCGCGCCACGCTGAAAGATGCGATGAACGAGGCGCTCCGCGACTGGGTGACCCGCGTGGACGAGACCTTCTACTGCATCGGCACCGTGGCGGGCCCGCACCCCTACCCGGCGATGGTGCGCGACTTCCAGTCGATCATCGGGCGCGAGACGCGGGCCCAGATCATGGAGGCCGAGGGGCGGCTGCCCGACAGCCTCGTCGCCTGCATCGGCGGCGGCTCGAACGCCCTGGGGCTGTTCCACCCCTTCCTCGACGACCGCGAGATCCGCATCATCGGGGTCGAGGCGGGCGGCCACGGCGTCGACGAGCGCATGGAGCACGCCGCCTCGCTCACCGGCGGGCGCCCGGGCGTCCTGCACGGCAACCGCACCTACCTGCTCCAGGACGACGACGGCCAGATCCTCGAGGGCCACTCGATCTCCGCCGGCCTCGACTATCCCGGCATCGGGCCCGAGCACGCCTGGCTGCACGACATGGGCCGCGTCGAATATGTCAGCGTCACCGATGACGAGGCGCTGGACGCCTTCCAGCTCTGCTGCCGGACCGAGGGCATCATCCCCGCGCTCGAACCCAGCCACGCGCTGGCCCATGTGAAGCGCCTCGCGCCCACGCTGCCGGCCGACCACCTGATGGTGATGAACATGTGCGGCCGCGGCGACAAGGACATCTTCACCGTCGCCGAGGCGCTCGGGGACGCGATGTGAGGCGGCGGTAGGCAGCCCTGCGCCAGCCCCGCTTGACCGCACCGGCCGGATCGGCGATAGGCCCGATCCCCTCGCGGCCGGGCGGGCGCCGATGGCGAGCCGATCCCGGCCATGGCATGATGGGGCCGCCGGCACCTGCTCGCCGGCACAGACCGACCGGCCGGCTGCCGGACAGAGAGGCCCAGGGTTGCAGGCCCGGGCAAGGAAAGGATCGCCCGATGGCGACGTACGATATCGGGGACCTCGTGGTCCTCAAGTCCGGCTCGATGCGCATGACCGTCGAGAGCACCGAGGACGAGAGCGTGAGCGTGGTCTGGTGCCACGAGGGCAATATCGGCCGCGACAGCTTCCACACCCGCCTCCTCAACAAGTGGGAAGTCCGCGAAGACCATCGCGGCGGCCACCATGACCGGGGCGGCGACCGCGGCGGACGCTGGAACGACCGCGGCGGCGACCGCGGCGGCGACCGGGGCGGGCGCGACGACGACCGCGGGGATCGCGGCGGGCACGGCAACCGCTTCGGCGGGCGCTACTCCAACGGCGGCGACCGCGACGACCGCGGCGGCGACCGTCGCGACCGCGATGGCGGTGGCGGTGGCGACCGTGGCGGCGACCGCGGTGGCTGGGGCGACCGCCCGCCGCGCAAGACCGGCTGGGACGGCAAGCCCCGCGACAAGAAG
>JBCBPG010000566.1:0-3536 GCA_039820865.1 Pseudomonadota bacterium | reverse complement strand
GGCTCGGCGTCGCGATCGTCTCGACCAACCGCGGGGTCATGTCCGACCACCGCGCACGGGCCGAGAACGTCGGCGGCGAAGTCCTGTGCACCGTGTTCTGAGGAGGGTCTGATGTCACGTATCGGCAAACGGCCCGTCGCGGCGCCCAAGGACGTCGAGTTCAAGCTCGATGGCCAGACCGTCGTCGCCAAGGGCAAGAAGGGCGAGAAGCGCTTCACCGCCAACGACGAGGTGGCGCTGGAACTGGCCGACAACACGATCACGGTGAAGCCGATCGGCGACACCAAGCGCGCGCGCCAGCAATGGGGCATGACGCGGACGATGATCGCCAACCTGGCGCAGGGCCTCAGCGAGGGCTTCACCAAGGAGCTCGAGCTGGTCGGCGTCGGCTATCGCGCGCAGATGCAGGGCAAGCAGCTCAAGATGGCGCTGGGCTACAGCCACGACGTGATCTTCGACGTGCCCGAGGGTATCGAGATCGCCTGCCCCAAGCCGACCGAGATCATCATCAAGGGCGCCGATGCCCAGGTGGTGGGCGAGACGGCCGCGAAGATCCGCGACTGGCGCCGGCCGGAGCCCTACAAGGGGAAGGGCATCCGCTACAAGGGCGAGTTCATCTTCCGCAAGGAAGGCAAGAAGAAGTAAGGGCGGACCTATGGCACTTTCAAAGCGAGAGCTGTTCCAGAAGCGCCGCCTGCGCGTGCGGAACAAGCTGAAGAAGATGGCGCGCGGCCGGCTCCGGATGTCGGTGCATCGCTCGTCCAAGAACATCTCGGTGCAGATCATCGACGATCTCGCAGGGCGCACGCTCTGCGCGGCCTCGTCGCTGGAGCCGGGCCTCGGCGTCGTCGGCAAGAACAATGTCGAGGCGGCGGCCAAGGTCGGCGCCGCGATTGCCGAGCGGGCCAAGGCGGCCGAGATCGAGGACGTCTTTTTCGACCGCGGCGGCTTCATCTTCCACGGGAAGGTGAAGGCGCTGGCGGATGCCGCCCGCGAGGGCGGTCTGAAGTTCTGAGGAGGGCGAGATGGCTGAACGTGAAGGACGGCGCGACCGGCGTAGCCGCGACGACGACCGCGATCCCGAGTTCCAGGACCGCCTCGTCGCGATCAACCGCGTCTCGAAGACGGTGAAGGGCGGCAAGCGCTTCGGCTTCGCGGCGCTGGTCGTCGTGGGTGACCAGAAGGGCCGCGTGGGCTTCGGCTCGGGCAAGGCCAAGGAGGTCCCCGAGGCGATCCGCAAGGCGACCGAGGAGGCCAAGCGCACGATGATCCGGGTGCCGCTCCGCGAGGGGCGCACGCTGCATCACGACGTGCAGGGCCGCCACGGCGCGGGCCGGGTGATGATGCGCTCGGCCCCCGAGGGTACCGGCATCATTGCCGGCGGTCCCTGCCGCGCGGTCTTCGAGATGCTGGGGCTCAAGGACGTGGTCGCCAAGTCGACCGGGTCGCAGAACCCCTACAACATGATCCGGGCGACCTTTGCGGGGCTGAAGGACGAGTACTCGCCCCGCATGGTCGCGCAGCGCCGCGGCAAGAAGGTCGCCGACATCCTGCCCGCGCGCGACGAGGTGAAGGTCGAGGCGCCGGTCGAGGAAGCCCCGGTCGACGCGGCACCGGCGGAGGCGTGAGAGCATGGCCGAGAAGAAGACCATCGTCGTCCAGCAGATCGGCAGCCCGATCCGCCGCCCGGCCTCGCAGCGCGCCACGCTGAAGGGGCTCGGCCTCAACAAGATGCACCGGACCCGCGAGCTCGAGGACACGCCCTCGGTCCGCGGCATGGTGAACTCGATCCCGCACCTCGTGAAGATCGTCGAGGAGCGCGGCTGAGACTGTCCGGCGGAGCGCCGCCGGACGGCTACGCGACGAGGGCCACCCCGCTTCCAACACCCGCGCCCGCGGGTCGGTGGCGCCTCGTTTACCCATCGCGTTGCAGCATGACCCCGGCCTATAGTCCGCGCCGGGGACAGGCTGGGGGTGCAGGGTGAAGTTCGACCAACAGTATATCGACGTCGTCGATGCGGTGATCGGCGAGATCGGCGGCTTCGACCTCGATCCCGACGGTGCCGACGGCACGGTGCGGGGCGAGAGCACCTATCTGAGGCGCCACCGCCACGAATACCTGCGCACCGTCCAGGACGTGGACCGCTTCTTCGGCGGCAACCGCGACCGCACGATCTTCGAGATCGGCGCCTTCTTCGGCGTGGTCTCGATCGCGCTGGCGCGGCTCGGCTATCGGGTCACGGCCTCGGACGTGCCGGAATACATGGACATCCCCGAGCAGATCGACCGCTTCGGCAAGGCCGGTGTCGAGATCGACCGGATGCGGCTGCAGGACTTCGCGCTGAATGCCGGCGACGAGGCCTATGACTGCGTGATCATGTGCGAGGTGCTGGAGCACCTGAACTTCAACCCGCTGCCGCTGATGAAGGACATCAACCGCGCGCTCAGGACCGGCGGGCTCTTCTACCTGTCGCTGCCGAACCAGGCGCAGATCCGCAACCGCCTGCGCCTGCTGCGCGGCGGCTCGATCGGCATCCCCACCGGCAACCTCTTCAAGATGCTCGATGCCGAGAGCGGGGTGATCACCTATGGCCACTGGCGCGAATACACCCACCAGGACATCCGCGAGCTGACCGAGCCGCTGGGGTTCGCCGTCCACAGCCAGTACTACTTCAGCCGCGGCGAGGTCGAGACCGATCCCGCGCCGCGCAAGCGCCTCGGCCGGCTCTTCTATCGCACCTTCCCGGCCTTCAAGGAGAACCAGACGAACCTCCTGGTAAAGAAGACGCGGACGGCGCTGCCCTTCACCATTCCCGCCACGGTGCATCCGACGCTGCGCAGCATCTGAGGCTTGCATCGGGAGGCTTGCATTGTGGGGGGCGTCGGCTTATCCGGCCCGCTCCGGCGAGACCGGGAACAGAACCAAGAAATGCCGTGGTCGGGGACTCTTCGCTTCGCCCCCCGCATCCGGCCAAGGAGAAGCGACATGAAACTGAACGAACTCCGGGACAATCCCGGCGCGACGAAGAAGCCCAAGCGTGTCGGCCGCGGCCCGGGCTCGGGCCTCGGCAAGACCGGCGGGCGCGGCATCAAGGGCCAGAAGTCGCGCTCGGGCGTGTCGATCAAGGGCTTCGAGGGCGGCCAGATGACGCTCCACCGCCGCCTGCCGAAGCGCGGCTTCAACAAGCCGTTCCGGCTGGAATTCGCGGTGGTCAACCTTTCGAACATCCAGACCTTCATCGAGGCGGGCAAGATCGACGCCTCGGCCACGATCACCGAGGACGTGCTGGTCGCCTCGGGTCTGGTGCGGCGCAAGCGTGACGGCGTGCGCGTGCTGGGTCGCGTCGCGCTCGGCGAGGATGGCGCGCCCAAGGCACTGCCGAAGCTGACCATCGAGGTCACCGGCGCGTCCGCGGGCGCGGTCGAGGCCGTGGCGGCGGCGGGCGGCAGCCTGACCGTGACGAAGAAGGCCGAGGCGCCGGCCGAGGCCCCCGCCGAGGGCTGAGCGCGCGCCCCTCTGGCAGAGGGGCACCGGC
>JBCBPG010000565.1:0-3538 GCA_039820865.1 Pseudomonadota bacterium | reverse complement strand
CGGCAAAGCTGTCGATCTCACCCTCGTACAGCGGGCTCCAGACATAGAGCGCGATGGCCGCCCAGATGATCGCGCCCGAGACCAGCGCATCCGCCACCAGCACCAGCGCCTGCGCCCAGGTCGACCGGATCCGGTGCATCTGGCCGAGCAGCCACCGCGTCTCGAGCAGCGAGACATAGTCGGCCACGACGTTGACGCCGAGCGCGATGACCAGCACCGCGCCGAGGCCGAGCTCGGCCTCCAGGCGGAGCGCAAAGGTCCCCGCCTCGCCCATCAGCATCCAGATCCCCGCCACCGCGATCAGCGACGCAATGGCCGAGCGGACGAAGCATTTGAGCGACAGGTGACGCGCGCCAAAGACCGCGTCGAACAGCGAGACGAAGGTTTTTGACCAGGTCTCCTCGCTCTCGGCCCCCGCCAGCCACAGCCCGATCGCCGCGCGCCGGTCGGGATGCAGCAGGCTGCCCGCGGCGAAGGTCAGCCCCGCCATCGCCGCCGCAACGGCCGCCGCCACGCCCCAATGCGTGTCGAGATAGGCAATGAAATCCGCGGAACTCACATCAAACACCAAAAATCCCGCCCGGGGTCCGGGCGGGATGCTGCCATGGAACGGCGGGGAACGGAATGTCGGGGGGCGCCCCCGGCGCCGGTGGTCGTCAGAAGCCGAGGGCGCTCACGCCGGCTGCGAAGAGCTGCTTCGGCAGCGAGAGGACGGGGGCCGCGCGCGACACCGGCTCGGCATCGGCCGGGAGGGGCGGGATGGCGGCATCGGCCGCGGCGCTCCGGATCGGCGCCGGCTCGTCGGCCGGGCGCGGGCGCCCGATCGCAGGCGCCTGCGCCGCCGCGCGCCCGTCGACCACGGCCGAGATCCGCAGCACGCCCTGCCCCGCCAGGACCGGCATGCGCGACGCCTCGGTCGTGCCGGGCAGCGCGGCCGGCATGTCGCCGCGATAGATGCCCACGTTGGGGATCTCGGCGATCTCGGACATCGCGAACCAGGCGAGCGCCGCGACCCGCTCGTCCTCGGCATGCAGCAGCACCGGCGTCTGGCCCCAGGGCAGGTCGAGCGACTTGAAGCCCTCGATCGAGGCCATGACCTCGTCGGCCAGCGAGGCGGTGGCGCCCGTGCGCACGGCCTCGGGGTCGAGATGGACGAACAGGATCGGCGCATCGCCCATCGCCTCGGCCGTGCGCGGCGCCCTGGCGGCCGGCTCGTGGCCCAGCATCACGCGCGCGCTGTAGGCGACCTCGTTGCCCTCGCCCGCCCAGCGCATGTAGCCGCCGTCGAGCAGCGCCACGTCGCGCGCCCCCGCCTCGGCCAGCAGCCAGTAGGCCTGCGCCGCACCGCCGGCATCGCCCAGCGCCTCGCCCGAGGCGACGAGGACGATCGGCCGGTCCAGATCCAGCGCCACGCGCTCGGCCAGCAGCGTCGCGAGGCCGCGCGGATCGCCGGCGCCGAGACCCGACCAGAAGGCGCCCGGCAGCGAGACCGTGCCGGGGATCACGCCCCCGCCGATCGCCGATGGGTCGCGAAGATCGATCACCTGCACGCCCTCGCCGGCGGCGATCCGGCGGGCCAGTGCCTCGGGCGTGACCAGCGCGCCCTCCTCGTCCGAGGGACGCAGCACCGGCCAGGCCAGCTTGGGCCCGAAGGAGAGGGGCGCGAGCGCGGCCAGCGTGACCGGGGCCGGCGCATCGGCGCCGGCGGTGCGCTGCGGCACGTCGGCAGGCAAGGCGGCGGGCACGTCGGCAGGCAAGGCGGCCAGCACGGCAGCGGGCACGGCGACCGGGGCGGGGGCGATGGCGGGCGTCGAGACGGCGGCCGGTGCCAGCGACGGCCGGGCGATGCCGCCGCCCGCCTGCCCCGCGTCAAGACCCCCGTCAAGGCCGCCGTCAAAACCGCCGGCCAGTCCCGGCGCGGCGGCCAGGGGCTGCACCGGCTGCACCGCCGCCGCCACCCCGGCGCCACTGTCGGCGCAGGGCACCTGCAGCGTCATGCCGATATGGATCATGTCCGGGTTGCTGCCGATCACGGCGCGGTTCTGCTCGTAGATGCGGTGATAGGCGCTCGTGCTGCCGTAATGCGCCCTGGCGATGACGCTGAGGCTTTCGCCGGCGGCCACGACATGCGTCGTGCCGCATGCCGCGGCCGAGGTCGCCGCCAGCGCGACCGTCCCCGCCAGCACCGTCGCCACACGCCGCGTTCCGGCAAGACCAAGCGAAACAATCATCGCACCCTCCATCACCAGCGCCGGGCCGTTCCCGTCCAGCGCCTGACGAAGTCTTGCCGCAATCCTGAAAAAAACAAAATTGACCGAAAGCAGGCGAAATCCTGTCTCAGAACGACCACCCTTTTACTACCCTCGATTGAGAATATCCCGACAGTTCGCGCAACCGTCGCGAGTATGTCCGTATCCGGACGAATCATCCGGCACCCTGTGACCCCGCTTTCCGACCACCGGGATCCATGGACCGCGCCCGCTGCCTGCGCTAACCGCCCGCCCATGGACATCGCCGACTTCGACTTCGATCTGCCCGACGACCGGATCGCGCTGCGCCCGGCCGAGCCGCGCTCGTCGGCCCGCCTGCTCGTCGGAACGCCCGACGGCCAGGAGGACCGGACGGTCGCCGACCTGCCCCGCATCCTGCGCCCCGGCGACGTGCTGGTGGTGAACGACACGCGCGTGATCCCGGCCCGGCTGGCGGGCGAGCGTCGGCGCGACACCGCCGACGGCAGCGGTATCGCACGCATCGAGGTGACGCTGGCCCTGCCCGAAAACGACGCCACCGGCGCCCGCTGGCGCGCCCTCGTCCGCCCCGCGAAACGGCTGCGCGCGGGCGACACGATCACCTTCGAGGGTGGCCTCGCGGCCCGGGTCGAGGCCGATCCCGTCGAGGGCCTCGCCCCCCTCGCCTTCGACCGCGCGGGCGCGGCGCTCGAGGCCGCGATCGCCGCGGCCGGGGCCATGCCGCTGCCGCCCTACATCGCCGCCCGCCGCGCGGCCGACGCCCGCGACCGCGACGACTACCAGACCGTCTTCGCCCGGCGCCCGGGCTCGGTCGCGGCGCCCACCGCCTCGCTCCACTTCGACGCGCCCCTCCTCGCCGCGCTCGACGCCGCGGGGATCGAGCGGGTGACGCTGACGCTGCACGTGGGCCCCGGCACCTTCCTGCCCGTCAAGGCGGCCATCGACGACCATGTCATGCATGCCGAGCGCGCCTGGCTGCCGCCCGGGACCGCCGAGCGCCTCAACGCCTGCCGTGCCGCGGGCCGGCGCCTCATCCCCGTCGGCACCACCGCGCTCCGCCTGCTCGAGACCGCCGCCGACGACCGGCGCCGCCTGCACCCCTTCGATGGCGAGACGGCCCTCTTCATCCGCCCCGGCCACGTCTTCCGCGGCGCCGACGCGCTGATGACCAACTTCCACCTGCCCCGCTCGACCCTCTTCATGCTGGTCGCGGCGTTGATGGGGCTCGGGCGGATGCAGGCCCTCTACGCCCACGCCATCGCGGCCGGCTACCGCTTCTACTCCTACGG
>JBCBPG010000564.1:0-3542 GCA_039820865.1 Pseudomonadota bacterium | reverse complement strand
TGATGATGGCGTGGCCGGTGGGGCCCTCGACCACGGCGACGCCGCTCACGTCCACGCCCGCCTCGGCCAGCCGGTCGCGCGCCCAGCCGCCCTCGGCCCCGACCGCGCCGGTGAAGTGCACCGCGGCGCCCCAGCGGGCGGCGGCGATGGCCTGGTTGGCGCCCTTGCCGCCGAGATGCGTCTCCAGCGCGGTCGAGGCCACGGTCTCGCCCGGTGCCGGCAGGGTGGCGACGCGGTAGACATAGTCGATGTTGATCGAGCCGAGGACGTGGATCGCCATGGGGACCCCCGCGATTGGTGAGGCCCCGAGCCTTGGCCGCCTCAGCCCCCGTTGGCAAGCCGGGTGTTGGCCTCGGACACGGCGGCGGTGAAGGCCGCCAGCAGGCCGGGGTCGAGCGGGCCGGCGGGGCGGAGGCCCGAGCAGACGTCGATCCCGTGCGGGCGGACCTGCGCGATCGCCGCGCCGACGTTCGCCGGCGTCAGCCCGCCCGCCAGGAACACCGGGCGGGGCGAGGCGGCGACGAAGGCCGCGCTGACGGTCCAGTCATGCGCGCGCCCGGTGCCGCCGAGTTCGTCCGCCGAGGGTCGGCCGCTGTCCAGCAGGAAGGCGTCGCAGTGCCCGGCATAGGGAGCGATCAGGTCCAGCGCGCCGGCGCCCTCGACATGGATCACCTGGATGTAGGTGAGACCGGTCGCCGCCAGCGCCGCCGCCTCGCCGGCCGCGATGGGGCGCACCACCTGCACCGCGCCGACGCCGGCGGTCGCGGCATCGGCGACGATGGCTCCGGCGGTGTCGCTCGCCGTCAGCAGGACGGGCAGGGCGGGAAGACCGGCGGTGGCCTCCGCGATCGCCCGCGCCTCGGCCAGCGTCAGGACGCCGGGGCCGGTCGGCATCGGGCCGACGAGACCCAGATGCGTCGCGCCGGCCGCCGCGGCGCCACGCGCCTCGGCCGGCGAGGCGATGCAGCAGATCTTGAGCGCGGTCGTGGCCATGGGCCGTCCCTTGGCCGCACAGGCCGCGCTGTCAACCGATCACGCGGTCCCTTGCGGCCGGCCTACTCGGCCGCGACGGGGGCGCCACGCGCCTGCCGGCCGGCCGTGCGCGAGATCAGCGCGTCGAGCGAGAGCGCGCCCGCGCCCTTGATCACCAGCACCAGCAGCAGGAAGACCCAGAGCGCGCGCTGGTCGAGGATCGCGGCCGTCGGGATGCGGTCGAAGAGCGCGCCGATCGTCTCGGCATCGACCGCGTGGAAGGCGATGTCGACGTAGCTCTGCACCACGATGAACACGATCATGCCGAGCGCGGCGACGCGGGTCAGCAGACCGAGCACGATCATCACCGGCAGCGCGAACTCGGTATAGGTGCCCATGGTCACGATCAGGCCCCAGGGCCAGAAGGCGACGGCCGAGGCGTCGTAGCCCGCGGCCTCGACGACCGGAGGCACGATCTGGAAATAGGCGCCGTCGGCGACCTGGAAGAAGCCGCCCACGCCCTCGCCCACCTTGGTCAGCGCCGAGTTCCAGTAATAGCCGAACAGCACGGCGGCAAAGACCAGCCGCGCCGCCAGTCCCGTCAGCCAGCCGTCGAGGGCCCGCTCGAAGGCGGCGGCGGCGGCGTTGCCCGTCCCGACGACGGTGGCGAAAAGAGAACTCATGGGGACCTCCTCGGGTCGGTGGGGCACTCGGGCGGCTCCGGGAACAGGTTGGCCGGGTGGAGCGCGACGGCCAGGCGGTGCTGGAAGAGACCGGCCAGGCGCTCGGCCAGCAGCGCCTCGTCACCGCCCGCCGCGACCGCCGCCCCGGCGATCGAGCCGCCGTCGGCGAGGCAACCGAGGAAGGCGGCGGTACCGGGATCAATGGTGCGGACATCGACCGCCGCGTCCGGGCGGACGACCAGCGCGGTCTCGCCGGTGGCGAGGTCGAGCGCGCTCCGCTCGAGGCGTCCGGTCGCCTGGGCCCAGAGCGAGACGACGGGGTATGGCGAGGCGACGGTCGCCAGCGACGGGTGCAGCGCGACGCGGGTATCGGCGATGGTCTCGGCCGGCAGCGCGGCCAGCGCGGCGATGTCGAGGGGCGCGGCCTCGGCCGCGTTATAGGCGCAGTTCCAGGCCCATTCCAGGCGCGCGACATCGCCGAGATAGGGGACGCCGGCTGCGGGCGGGAAGGTCGCGATCCAGTCCGCGAAGGCGCCGCCCCAGGCGATCAGCACCGGGCTCTCGGGCGGATGGGCGAGCACGAACTCGCGGGTGGCGGCACGGAAAAAATCGTCGCCGACCAGTGCATGCACGGCGGGGTAGGTGGCCTCGACCGCGTCGATCAGGCCGACGACGACGTTGTTGCGATAGACCGCGAAGCGGTGGACCTGGCGCACCGCATCGGGCACCGGGCGGCCGGGTGCCAGCAGTGCCGAGGCCAGCGACGCCTCGTCCGATCCCTCACCTGCGGCGGTGGCGGTCGCGGTGTCGGCGGCTGTCGCGGGCACCGGGCTCACTCCGCGGCGACGGCGCCGCCGCGCGCGCGGGCGAGGGCGCGCCCGGCGATGGCCGCCTCGTCCAGCAGCACGGGGAAGTCCGGCAGGTCGTTGTCCCATTCCACCAGCGTCGGCAGCGGGCCCGTCCGCGCCAGCGTCCGCTCGAAGAGCGCCCAGACCGCCCGGTCGACGCGGCGGTCGTGGCTGTCGATCAGGAGCCGCCCGCCATCGGCCTCGACCTCGACGGCATGGCCCGCGAGGTGGATCTCGCCCACCAGGTGCAGCGGAAAGCGGTCGAGATAGGCCTCGGGCTCGAAGCCCTGGTTCACCGCCGAGACATAGACGTTGTTGATGTCGAGGAGCAGGCCGCAGCCGGTGCGTGCGGCCACCGCCACCAGGAAGTCGATCTCGTCCATCGTGGCGCCGGCGAGGTCGAGATAGCTCGACGGGTTCTCGAGGAGGAGGCGCATGCCGACCGCCTCCTGCGCCTCGTCGACATGGTCGGCCACCCGCGCCAGCGTCGCGGCATTGTAGGGCAGCGGCAGCAGGTCATTGAAGTATACCCCGTCATGTGTCGACCAGGCGAGGTGCTCGGAAAAGCTCGCCGGGGCATAGCGCCGGACGAGCGCGTCGAGGCGCGCGAGATGGTCGCGGTCGAGCGGCCCTTCGCCCCCGATCGAGAGGCCGACGCCGTGGAGCGAGAGGGGGCGCAGCGCGCGCAGCGCCTCGAGCATCCGGTGCGGCGGACCGCCCGCGCCCATGTAGTTCTCGGCATGGATCTCGTACCAGGCGACCGCGCCGTCGGCCGCCTCGATCTCGGGCCAGTGCGTGTGCTTGAAGGGCAGCCCCGCCGCGGCGGGCAGGCCGCCCCGCGATGCGGTCACGGGCGCGGTCTGGAGATCGGTCGTCATGCCTCGGCCCTCGCGGCTGGGGTGGCAGGCTCTGATGCGGAGCCGGGGACGTGCCCCGGCTCCGGTCTCGTCGCGGCGGTTACGCCGGCAGGTCGCGCTCCAGCGGCTCCAGCGAGCCCTGGCGCTCGCCCGGCAGCTCGAACCCGGCGGTCTGCTCGACG
>JBCBPG010000563.1:0-3543 GCA_039820865.1 Pseudomonadota bacterium | reverse complement strand
GGGGTGCGCCGAAGGCTGGGCCGGAGGCGCTCCGGGCTCGGCCGCCCCCCAGTCGCCCAGCACGCTCTGCCAGAGCGCGATGGCCGCGACCGCGGCGGTGTCGGCGCGCAGCACCCGGGGGCCGAGGCCGACCGCCACCGCGCCCTCCATCGCGCCCAGCCGCCGCGCCTCGGCCTCGCTGAAGCCGCCCTCGGGACCGCACATCACGGCCCAGCCGCCCGCGCCCCGCCCTGCCGCCGCCAGCGCCGCCGCCGCCGGCGGCAGGGCGCGCGTCTCGCCCCCGAAGCCGGCGGCCCGCTCGTCGCAGACCATCAGCCGCCGCCCCGCGGGCCAGGCGTCCAGCAGGCGGTCCAGCGCCACCGGCTCGGCCACCTCGGGCACCCAGACCAGGCCGCACTGCTCGGCCGCCTCGACCGCGTGGGCGGCGAGGCGGTCCACCCGCACCCGCTCGGCATTGGTGTGGCGCGTCAGGCAGGGCAGGATGCGCCGGCAGCCGAGCTCGACCGCCTTCTCGACGATGAAGTCGGTGCGCGCCTTCTTGACCGGGGCAAAGACCAGCCAGAGGTCGGGCGGCGCCGCGGGCGGGCGGAGGCGTGCCTCCAGCACCACGACGGCCCTGCGCCTGTCCCCCGCCAGCCGCGCGCGCCACTCGCCCTCGGCCCCGTTGAAGACCCTCAGCGCGTCGCCGTCGGCAAGCCGCATCACCCGCGTCAGGTAATGCGCCTGCTCGCGGGCAAGCGCCAGGGTGGCCCCCTCGACCCAGTAGCCCCCGGTCTGTGCAGTGGACGCGCCACCCGCAGTGGCCGCGCCACCCGCAGTGGCCGCGCCACCCGCCGTGGCCGCGCCACCCGCCGTGGACGCGCCACCCGCCGTGGCCGCGCCACCCGCCGCCGCACCTGCCGGCGCGGCGATGCCGCCCTGCGACGCGAGATGCAGCCTGATTTTCGGCTCGACCTGTGCCAAGACGCCCTCCATGGAACGCATGCCTGATAGCAGCCCCCCGCCCGGCCACACCACCACCCGCGCGACGGCCCGCGCGGCGCGGCGCGGCGGCGTGCCGGGCGCGGTCTACGACGCGGTCACCGGCAACTGGGTCGATGCCCGGGCGCCCGATGCCTGGCGGCCGTACCTGAGGCTCTCGCGGCTCGACCGGCCGATCGGGACATGGCTGCTGTGGATCCCCTGCCTCTGGGCGATTGCGCTGGCGGCGGGCGGGACCGGCTGGGGCGCACTGCAACTCTGGCTTGTGGCGGGCAGCGGCATCGGCGCGGTGCTGATGCGCGGCGCCGGCTGCACCTGGAACGACATCCAGGACCGCGACATCGACGCCTCGGTCACGCGCACGGCCTCGCGGCCGATCCCCTCGGGCGCGGCGGGGGCGCGCCAGGCGGCGGTCTGGATGGTGGCGCAGGCGCTGACGGCCTTTCTGATCCTGCTCACCTTCAACCCCACGGCCATCGCCTGGGGGATCGCGGCCTGCCTGCCGGTCGCGCTCTACCCCTTCGCCAAGCGCGTGACCTGGTGGCCGCAGGCGGTGCTGGGGCTTGCCTTCAACTGGGGGGCGCTGCTGCTCTGGGTCGCGTCGACCGGTGCGCTCGCCTGGCCGGCGGTCTGGCTCTACGCCGCCGGCATCGCCTGGACGCTGCACTACGACACGATCTACGCCCACCAGGACCGCGAGGACGATGCGCTGATCGGCGTCCGCTCGACCGCGCGGCTCTTCGGCACGGCGACGCCGGCCTGGCTCTGGGGCTTCACGGCCGCGACGGCGGTGGCGGGCACGGGGGCGGTGGTGGCCGCGGGCGCCGGTCCACTGGCCTTCGCCGGCGTCGCGGGGCTGGCGGGTCACATGGCCTGGCAGATCCGCGCGCTCGACATGGGCGATCCCGACCGCTGCCTGGCGATCTTCCGTTCCACCCGGTGGGGCGGGCTGGCGCTGGTGCTCGGCCTCGTTCTCGACAGCCTGGCCATCACGTGATTCGCGCTGTCCATGCCCCAGGACAGGACAGTTCGTACCGTTACGTCGGCGAGACGGGACTGAACAAACAATCGCCTCGTGCTGCCACATTTTTGACCGACAGGATCAACTAACGGTTGTGCGGAAACCCCGGTTTCGCCCGTTAAGGATGTTAACGCTTTGCTGCGCTGCAAAAGGGCTTTCGCTCACCCGTTGCATCATGGATAACGCTGCGTAGCGCCGGGTGGGGCGCAAAACGTCGGAGGAGCGCATGCTTTCCAAGCTTGGAATCGCGGCCGTTGTCGCTGCAGTCACGATGGCCGGGTCGGCCTCGGCCCTGACCTTCAATGATTTCGGTGGCGATTTCCTCGGCGACCCCGGCGGCGTTGAGAACATCACGCCGGACGTGCCCGGCGCGACGCCGGTGACCTCGTTCCTTGTGGGCGACAGCGTCAGTGGTTCCATGAGCGCCACGGCGACCGAAGGGAGCGTCAGCGTCACGCTCCAGGGTCCCTCGACGCCGGGCACGATCGTGAACTTCGACGGCACGTCGTCGGCGGTCTTCAATTCGGCCGGCGTGACCAGCCGGGTCGAGATCGACCTGTCGCGCACGGGTGCCGGCCCCGATTTCACCGTCCTCGACGGCCCGGGCGCCAGCAGCGTCAACCTCTCGCTCACGCTTCTGGCGAACGAGAGCATCGTGGTCACGGCCTTCCTGACCTCGGACGTCGACTTCAACCCGCTCTTCGACAACCTGGTGCTCGAATACACGACGCTCGCCCGCATCCCGGTGCCGGCCGCGCTGCCGCTGCTGCTGGGCGGCGTTGCGCTGCTCGCCTATACCGGCCGTCGTCGCGAGACGGTCTGACACCACCGCGACCCGCCGACGGTCCTGCACGGGCTCCGCATTCGCGGGGCCCTTTTCCTTTGGCGGCTCAGCCCGACGCGTCGTCGCTGACGCGGCGCTTGATGCGGCGCACGAAGATCGCGACGCCCAGCAGGACCGGCAGCGTGATCAGCGCGACCAGCTCGCCCTTCTCCAGCCCCCAGACCGTGGCCAGCGGCGCCAGCGCATAGCTCGCGAGACTGACCGCGTAATAGCTGATCGCCACGACCGAAAAGCCCTCGACCGTCTCCTGCAGGCGCAGCTGCAGCGCCGCGCGCCGGTCCATCGACTGCAACAGCCGCGAGTTCTGCGCCTCCAGCGCCACGTCGACCCGGGTGCGCAGCAGGTCGGCGATCCGGCTCGCCCGCGTGGCCAGCCCCGACAGCCGCCCCTCGGTCGCGCGCACGGTGCGCATCGCGGGGTCGAAGCGGCGCAGCATGAACTCCGAAAAGAGCTGGCGGCCGAGGATGCGCTCCTCGCGCATCATCGCGATCCGCTCGTGCACGATCGCCTCGTAGGCCCGCGCGGCGCCGAAGCGGAAGGCGGTCGAGGCGGCCATCGCCTCGATCTCGGCCGAGAGACCGGTCAGCCGGTCGAGGATCTCCTGCTCCGAGCGCTCGCCCCGGCGGTCGGCCACGACCCGGATCAGGTCCGAGAGCTCGCGGTCGATCTCGTTCAGCCGCGCCGAGGAGCGCCGGGC
>JBCBPG010000562.1:0-3553 GCA_039820865.1 Pseudomonadota bacterium | reverse complement strand
GAGTATGACGGTCATACTCTCGTGCGAACACTGACGCGGGAGAGAGCGGGAACGCAGGGCGGTCGCCCGCGGCGAGGCCTCGGCTAGAGCGCGCCTTCGAGGAGGCTCGGGGGGCGGGTCATGGCGTCGGAGAGAAACTGGAGCGTCTCCAGCGTCTCCTCGCGGGTATTGGGGCCGCCGAGGCAGAGGCGGAAGGCCTCCATGGGCTCGACGCCGACGCAGAAGGCGTCCGACGGCACGGCGCCGAGGCGCTGGCCGCGCATCCAGTCGACCATCCGCCCGCGCGTCCAGGGCCGGGGCGGGCGGATCCAGAGGTGGAAGCCCTCGGGATCGGCCTCGACGGCGGCGGCGGGCAGGGTGTCGGCGGCGATGGCCTGGCGCGCGCGGCTCTCGGCGCGGACGGCGGCCAGCAGGCGGTCGGCCACCCCGGTCTCGATCCAGCGGCTCGCCAGTGCCGCCGTCAGGGGCGAGGCCATGACGGTCGCCGCCCTCAGCCGCGCGGCGACGCCGGTCACCCGCCGGGCCTCGGGCACCAGCAGGTAGGCGAGCCGCAGTCCCGCGCCGAGGCACTTCGAGAGACCGGAGACGTGGTAGGTGATCTCGGGCGCCAGCATCGCGATGGGCGGCGGGCCGGCCGTCGGGATCACGCCATAGGCGTCGTCCTCGACGATGGGGATGCCCCAGTGTCGCGCGACCTCGACGATCTCGGCGCGCCGGCCGATCGGCGTGGTCCAGGTCGTCGGGTTGTGGAGCGTGGGGTTGAGGTAGATCGCGCGCAGTTCGCCCTCGCGGCAGAGCGCGGCCAGCGCGCCCGGGTCGACCCCCTCGCGGTCGAAGGGCAGACCGACGAGCCGGATGCCCAGCATGTGCGCGATCGCCTTGATGCCGGGATAGGTGACGGCCTCGCAGGCGACCGCATCGCCGGGGGCGGCGACCTCGGACAGCGCGGCGAGGAGGGCGGCGTGGCTGCCGGCGGTCAGCAGCAGCGTCTCGGGGTTCGCCTCGACCCGGTGGCGGGCGAGCCAGCGCATCGCGGCCGACTTGTCCTCGGCCGAGCCGCCGACGGGCTGGTAGCGCAGCCGCGCGACGAGGTCGTGGCCGATCTCGGCCATGCTCTCCTCGAGCGTCGCCAGCAGGTCCGGGTCGTCGGGCTCGGGCGGCAGGTTCATGCTGCGGTCGGAGAGGTCGCGCCGCACGCCCCGCGAGGGTTCGGCCGCGCGGGCGCGCACGAAGGTGCCGGAGCCGACGCGCCCCTCGACGAGCAGCCGGCGCGCGGCCTCGCGATAGCCGCGCGCGATGGTGGTGACGTCGAGGCCCAGGGCATCGGCGAGGTGGCGCTGGGTCGGCAGGTGGTCGCCATCGGCCAGGCGCCCGCGCGCGATATCCTCGGCAATCGCGTCGGCCAGCGCCAGATAGGTCGGCCCCTGCCGGGTCGCGAGGGCGGGGCGCCAGTCGTTCCTGCGCATCGCGGTCTCCGGGCCGGCCTGCGGGGCCGCGATCTATGGCGGCGACGTCTTCCATGGTACAAGTGGCGATCAATTTAACAATCCATGAGTCGTGCGGTGCATTGCGGCAATTTCCTGCAGCAACTGCGATCTTCTTCATCAGCAGTGCAGGGTGGCGCCCAATTGAATGCATTCAATGGCCCTTGATTGAATGCATTCAATTGGGCGATTGAGTGGATTGCATCTCGACGATCACTGGCACGGGCCTTGCTCTGGGCGGACCAGCGGCAGAACCGCAGGCACGGAACAGCAGGGGGATCCCCAATGCCCACAGTCGAGAAAGCCAAGCACCAGGTCGGCGATTTCCTGGTCGATTTCGAGGACAAGCAGTTCGAGGACGTGAAGGCGGAGCCGGGCGAGAAGGCGCTGATCACCTTCCACACCGTCGCCTTCGAGGGCTCGATCGGGCTGGTGAACCTGCTGCAGGGCAAGCGGCTCATCCGCAAGGGCTTCGAGACCTCGATCCTGCTCTACGGCCCGGGCGTGACGCTGGGCGTGATGCGCGGCTTTCCCAAGCTCGGCGATGCGGCCTTCCCGGGCCACCAGAACTTCAACGACCAGCTCAAGGCGTTCATGGAGGATGGCGGCAAGGTCTATGCCTGCCGCTTCGCGCTGCAGGCGCTCTATGGCCATGGCGAGCCCAGCCTGCAGGAGGGCATCCAGCCGATCAGCCCGCTCGACGTGCTGGACCTGATCCTGCTGCACCGGCGCGACAACGCCTTCATCCTCGACACCTGGACGCTCTGAGCGATGTCTGCCCGGACCGTGAAAGCTGCCGCTGCCCAGATCGCGCCGGTGCTCGACCGGCCGGGCGGCACGCTGGAGAAGGTGCTGGCGACGGCGGCCGAGACCGCCCGCAACGGTGCGGGGGTGGTGGTCTTTCCGGAGACCTTCGTCCCCTACTACCCCTATTTCAGCTTCATCGAGCCGCCGGTGTCGATCGGCAAGAAGCACCTCGCGCTCTACGAGCAGGCGGTCGAGGTGCCGGGGCCGGTGACCGCGGCGCTGGCGGCGGCGAGCGCCGAGCACGGCATCGTCATGGTCGTCGGCGTCAACGAACGCGCGGGCGGCACGCTCTACAACGCGCAGCTCGTCTTCGACCCCGCGGGCGGGCTGGTGCTGCACCGGCGCAAGATCACGCCGACCTATCACGAGCGGATGATCTGGGGGCAGGGCGACGCCTCGGGGCTGAGGGTCGTCGACACCGCGGTCGGCCGGCTCGGCGCGCTCGCCTGCTGGGAGCACTACAACCCCCTCGCCCGCTATGCGCTGATGGCGCAGGGCGAGGAGATCCACGTCGCCCAGTTCCCCGGATCCATGGTCGGCCAGGTCTTCGCCGACCAGATGGAGGTCGCCTGTCGCCAGCACGCGCTGGAGGCCGGGGCCTTCGTCATCAACGCGACCGGCTGGCTGAGCGAGGACCAGAAGGCCGCGATCGACCCCTCGGGGACCATGGCCAAGGCGCTCTCGGGCGGGTGCTGCACCTGCATCGTCAGCCCCGAGGGCGTGCACCTGGCCGAGCCGATGCGCGAGGGCGAGGGCATCCTCTACGCCGATCTCGACCTCGCCCTCTGCCTCAAGCGCAAGCGGATGATGGACAGCGTCGGCCACTATGCCCGGCCGGAGCTGCTGTCGCTTGCCATCGACAACCGTCCCAAACCCGTGGCCGCGCCGGCGGTCCCCTTCGGGAGTGCGCATGATGACGACGATGATGCCGCCGGAACGCCTGATCACGGAGCTCCAGTCCTACGGTCTGCGGCTGGTTGACCCAAAGGCGGGGGCCGAGAGCCGGCGGGGCGGCGCGGGCCCGTCGGACCACAAGGCGATCCTGGTGGACGGCCGGCCGATCATGGCGCCGGTGCACACCCATACCGCCTTCAACAGCCCCTATACCGCGCTGAAGCCCGATGCCGCGGGCGAGAGCGTGATCGAGCGCGACGGCATCGTCGTGGGCCGCGTCGCCTTTCCCAGGCAGCCGGCCTTTCACTACCTCGAAACGTCTGACGGCGTGCCGATGAGCCAGCACGTCACGCCCATGGAGCACCGCG
>JBCBPG010000561.1:0-3557 GCA_039820865.1 Pseudomonadota bacterium | reverse complement strand
GGCGCGGTGGTGCGGCCCGACGTGGCGGCCTCGAGCGCATGGGTGCAGGCATCCATGCCCGTCCAGGCGGTCAGCGCGGCGGGCAGCGTGCTGGTGAGCTCGCCGTCGAGGATCGAGACCGCGGGCAGCAGGCCGTCGCCCCAGAACCAGAGCTTCTCGGCGTCGGGGCCGGAGGCGACGGCAGTGCGGGTGACCTCGGCCCCCGTGCCGGCGGTCGAGGGGACGGCGACGACGGGCAGGCCGCCGCCGGGCATCGCGCGTGCGCCGAGGGCGTAGTCGAGCGCCACGTGGCCGCGGGGGGCGAGGAAGGCGGCGAGCTTGGCGGCGTCGATCGTGGCGCCGCCGCCGACGGCGACCACGGCGCCCGCGCGCTCGGCGATCATGGCGGCGGCCAGGGCGTCGATCATCGTCGTGCCGGGCTCGCCCTCGACGGGGTCGGCGACCAGCGTCGGGTGGCCGGCGGCGGCCAGCAGGCCCGCGACGCGGTGCACGGCGCCGAGGTCGACCAGCGCGCGGTCGGCGACCACCATCACCGGTGCGCAGGGACGGGGGGCGGCATGGGTGACCAGGGCTTCGGGCAGCTCGGCCAGCCGGCCGTCGCCGAACAGGACCGGGGCTGCGGCGTCCATCGTGAAGGGGGCGACCATGGGCGTCTCCTGGATGCGGGTCGGGCGGCAGGCGCCAGGGGCGGACGCTAGCGCCGATGCCGGTCAGGCATGGACAAGGTGCGGCGTCGCCGCGCTTCTTTGCGACTTTTCTCTCACGTCATGCGGTCAGAAATCGGTCGGCGCGCCGCCCTCGGCCACGCGGCGGGCGACGAAGTCGTCCAGTTCCTCGCGCACGGCATCGTCCATGGGCGGCGGCTCATAGGCCTCGAGGATCGCCTTCCACATGGCGTTCGCGCGCTCGGGCGTGGCCACCGCGCCGTCGGCCGCCCAGCCGCCATAGTCGCGCCAGTCGCTGAGGAAGGGCTGGTAGAAGGCGGTCTCGTAGCGGTCCTGGGTGTGCTGGGGGGCGAAGAAGTGGCGGCTGCTCTCCGGCATCGCGTCGACCTCGGCGATCACGTCGACGGCCAGCGCGTCCTCGGAGGTATCGACCGGCGCCTGCATCGCCGCGAACTGCTGAAGCATCTCGCAGTCCATCACGAACTTCTCGTAGCTCGCGCAGAGCCCGCCCTCGAGCCAGCCGGCCGCGTGATAGACGAGGTTGGTGTGCGAGGTCTGGCAGGCCCAGAGGCTCATCATGCTCTCCCAGGCCGCCTGGGTGTCGGCGACATTGGCGGCGCAGGCATTGGTCGCGCGCAGCGGCAGGCCGTAGAAGCGCGCCATCTGCCCGGAGATCTGCGTCGCACGGACGTATTCCGGCGTGCCGAAGGCCGGCGCGCCCGACCGCATGTTCACGTTGTTGGTGAAGGTGCCGTAGACGACGGGGATGCCGGGCTTGACGTGCTGGAGCAGGACCAGCGCCGCCAGCACCTCGGCCGTCGCCTGCGCGACCGAGCCTGCGATCGTGACGGGCGAGGTGGCGCCGGCCAGCGTGAAGGGCGTGACGATGGTCGGCTGCCCGCGCTCGGCCAGCCGTATCGCGCCGTCCAGCATCGGCCAGTCGTGCTTGAGCGGCGAGGTCGAGTTGATGTTGGTGTACATGCGCGGCGTCGCCTCGAAGCCTTCGTCGTCGAGGCCGCAGGCGATGCGCATCATCTCCATCGCGTCGGTGATCCGCTCGACGCCGAGCGCGTAGGCGTGCATCACCTTGTCGGACAGCACCAGCTTGTCGCGCAGGCAGTGCAGGTGGCGCACGCCCGGATGGATGTCGACCGGCTCGACCGGGTAGCCGCCGAGGACGTGGATGCAGTTGAAGTGCTGGCTGAGCTTGACGAGGTCGCGGAAGTCCTCGTGTGTGCCGGTGCGCCGCCCGCGGTCGAGATCCATGCAGTTGGGCGGGCTGGAGACGTTGACATTGGCCTGCCAGGTGCCGCCCAGCGTGATCGCGCGGTCGGGGTTGCGGGGGGTCAGCGTCAGCGTGTCGGGCGTGGTCCCGAGGTAGTGGCGCACGACGTCGCGGCCCATGCGCACCCGCGGGCCGTCGGGGTCGACGTCGCAGCCGGCGGCCTTCAGGTGCCGGCGTGCGCCCTCGTGCAGGAAGTCGATGCCGATCTCCTCGAGGATGCGCATCGCGGCATCGTCGATCGCGGCGACCTGGTCGGCGCTGACGGGCTCGACCGGCGGGTCGGTCAGCTGCACCTGGCCCCAGGGCCTCTGGTCGGGCAGGCCCGGCACGCCGCGCCGCTTGTTGGCCGCGCGTCCGCCCGCCCGGCGCCGGCTGCGGGCGGCGTCGGGGGCTGAGGGATCGGGGGCTGAGGGATCGGCGCGGTCGGTGACCTCGGGCATGGCATCCTCGTCTGGCGTCTCCGCCGTCGAGGCTCGCGCCCCGGCGGGGGCGAGGCTGTCCCGATTGCGTCATCCACGGCCGGTTGGCCGTCGCATTCGGCCAATCGGCGCTGTCAGTCGCCGAGGAGCGCGGGCAGGGCGTCGATGCTGTCGACCACGTGGTGGGCGAGATGGGCGAGATCGCCGTGGCGCGCGGGGCCCGTCAGCACGCCGACGACCAGGCCGCAGCCGGCAGCGCGCGCGGCCTCGAGGTCGTGGCGGCTGTCGCCGACCATCGCCACCGCGCCGGGAGCGACGGCCGCGGCCTCGGCAAAGGCCAGGATCATGTCGGGCGCGGGCTTGGGCCGGGCGACGCTGTCAAAGCCGAGGACGTGGTCGAAGCGGTGGCGCACGGCCGCCGTCGCAAGGTCGCGCTCGGCCCCCGCACGACTGTCATTGGTCGCGATGCCGAGCAGGCGGGTGGCGCCGATCCGCCCCAGCAGCCCGTCGAGATCACCGACCGCGGGCACCGGCGTCGCCAGCGCCCCGATCTCGGCATCCATCGCACGAAGCGTCGCCGTCACCCCCGCGGCACCAAGGTCCGGCCGCCAGCGGGCGATGACGGCCGCGATCTCGCGGGACGAGCCGGCGACGAAGGCGCTGCCCGCCGTGAAGGTGCCGCTGGCCATGTCGAACCCGCCCGCCGCGGCCATCTCGGGCACGGCCGAGGGCTCGGGCGCCAGCCGCTCCAGCGTCGCCGTCACCGCGGCGCGCCAGGTCGCCTCGAAGTCGAACAGCGTGCCGTCCTTGTCGAAGAGCACTGCCTCGATGGCCGTCATGCCGTCCCTCCCAGCCAGCGCACGAGCCGTTTCACCCGCTTGCGCACCGAGCGGCGGAGCCGCGCCGGCAGCGTGCGTGCCTTCGCCGGCTGCGTCGGGTCGTGCACATGCGCGTCGTCGCCGATATGGTGATAGGCGGGCTCGAGCAGGAGCGCCGAGCGCTTGCCCCGCTGCTTCATCGCGAGGCTGACATCGGCCTCGTGGCCGAGCGCGGCCAGCGGCGCCAGCGCCTGGTAATCCGCCAGGCGCCAGAGCCCGGGATTGAAGCTCATGCCGAAGTATTCCGGGTGCGCCCTGGGGTCCATCAGCAGCACCGCGATCCCCTCGACCTCGGTCGTCGCCATGCGCT
>JBCBPG010000560.1:0-3562 GCA_039820865.1 Pseudomonadota bacterium | reverse complement strand
TCGGCGCCGCGAACGGCCTTCCGGCCCTCACGGTTGCGCAGAACGCGTTCGAGGCCTTCGAGGATGTCGACAACCTGATCATCGCCGGCAACGGCGACACGCCGGGTGACGACGCCGCGACCGACCTCATCACGATGGACATCACCAACGGTAACATGCTTGGCCTCAGCGAGATCTTCGTTGCGACCACGGGTGCGACCACGGACACGACCATCATCAATCCCGAGGTCGGCACGGGCATCACCGTCTGGGGCATCAACCAGACCATCGGCACCCCGGCCACGTCGGATGCCAACCAGCAGTTCGACAACATCACGATCACCGACAGCCTTGAGACCGAGCTCGAAATCGCGCTCAACAACACGGCTGCCGCGACCGGCCAGCTCGGCGTGACCAACCTCACCGTGAACGGCAGCGATGCCGGCGAGACCATCACGGCGGTTCGTCAGGTGACCGTGAACTCGAACGGTGCGCTCAACACCGTCAACCAGGTGACGAGCTTCATCGGTGCGAGCGTCAACTCGCTGGTCCTGCAGGGCACCCAGGCGCTCTCGCTCGAGATCAACTCGATGTCGCAGCTGAACCCGTCGACCGGCAACAATGTCAGCGTGACGGCTGAAGACCTCGAGGCCCCGGTGGTTCTCGGTGTCGACGGCAACAACAACGGTACCCCGGTGGTTGCGACCAGCGCGATCCTGGACGGCGGTGCGAACGATACCTTCACGGGTACCGACGCCCTGACCGACCTGATCGGCTTCGGTGGTGCCTTCGGCGGTACCGTGGGCGCCCCGCCGGCCAGCACCGAGACGCTGGGTGCGGGTCCGACCATCACGGACTTCGAGTCGATCCAGTTCGGTTCGATCGCGGGCTCCGCTTACGGCGCCGCGGTTGGCCAGCAGCTCAGCGCTGTGTCGGGTGTGTTCAGCATGGCCGGTGCCGGCACGCTCAACCAGAGCGTCCTCATCGGTGCCACGGCGGCTACCTTCGCCATCGTGGATCTGGCTGGCGGCTCGTCGGTGACCATCGGTGAAGTCGCTGCACCCACCGGTACCTTCGACGACACGATCAACCTCGTCGGTAACGGCTCGGGCTCGATCGATGTCGACATCACCACCGGTGTCGGGGCGGGCAGCACGCTGCTCAGCGGCGGTCCGGCGCTCGACATCAGCGACTTCCAGACGATCGATCTCGACGTGGCCTTCCTGGCGGCTGATCCGGACGTGATCCTCGAGCTGCTCCTCGACGACAGCTTCGGCGTGGATCTCGACGGCCCGTCGGCGGTGCCGGTTGTCGGCAACGCCGCGGAGAACTTCGCGACGGATGCCGGTGGTGGCACCGATGCCCTGCAGGTGGACAACATCCTGACGGCGATCACCTTCACGGGTGCCAGCACGACGTCGACGATCGACTCCCTCACGGTGCAGACCGCGGCGGGCATGGGTTCGGCGGCGCTTCCGGCCTCGATCGACAGCATCGACTTCAGCGGCTACGACGGTACCTTCACCGGCGCGCTGTCGAACGCGGTGGTGCCGGGTGTGGCGGTCGACACGGTGGTCTCGGCCAACGACGATGTTCAGGTTGCCATCAACGGTCAGGAGAACTTCGACCTGACGCTGACGGACTTCCTGATCCTCGGCGGCCCGGCCGGTGGTTCTTCGGTGGACTTCAACACCGTCATCACCATCTCCGACGTGCCGACTGCGCCGACGGCGCCTGGTACGCCGGCGGCCATCTACACGGTGCGCGGTGTCATCGCCGATGACCCCGACAGCGACAAGGACGCCCTGAACCTCAGCACGGCCGACAACGTCACGGTGTTCAACTTCACGCCGCTGGGCTTCAGCGATATCTCCGATATCGACATCCAGTCGGTTGCGGACTGGATCGCGGACGGCGGCAACGCCGGTCTCGGTGCCGCGCTCATTGGCGATGGTATCGACGTGATCATCAGCGCCGATGGTGCCGGTTCGGGCGATACCTTCATCATTGCCGCCGACACCACGACGGCCGATGGCACCACCTTCGACGCCGCGGACTTCTCGGAGCTCAACTTCGACTTCGTCTGATCCACGGCACCTACCGGTCATCCGCTTCGGCGGGTGGCCGCGGTGATGGAAACAAAAACCCGCCCCGGTACGCCGGGGCGGGTTCTTTTTTGGCCGATGTCGTGCTGAGCCTAGCGGCCCCGCCGCCCGTGCCGCTCCCCCATGGAGGCCCGCACCGTCTTCGGCCCCCGGTCGCCTTCCCGAGGGCGAGCGCGCATTAAAAAACGGGCTCCCGGGAGCCCGTCTCAGCAGTGTCGCGATGGTGATTGTCGGCGGTTGGGGTAGGGGGCTCGCTCAGGCCGCCGCTGCAGCAGCGCGGCGGCGCATGACCGCGAGACCGCCAAGACCCGTCATCAGCAGCAGCGCACCGGCAGGCAGCGGGATCGCCGCGCCTGGGGGCAGGCCTTCGTTGAAGAAGAGATGCGAGCCGTCGAGCGCATATTCGAAGGCGACGGAGCCGAGCTGCGCGGCGGCCAGCACCGTGAGCTGGACCTCGAACTCGTTGCCGAAGGTTCCGTCGCCATCGACCGGCGTGAAGCTGTTGAAGCTTGCCGAGAAGGTATCGTCGGTGGTGTTCGAGGAGGTCAGGATGAAGCTGCCGATATCGTTGCCGTTCAGCGTGACCTGGAAGGGCACGGTCTGGTCGCCGACGATGTTCACATCGACGAGCTTCAGCGTGAAGGCGAGCTCGTTGACCTCTGTGATGCCGGTGAAGTCGCCCGGCCCGGTGCTGAGATTGGAGTAGGTCTGCGTCAGCGACTCGCCTTCGTCGTTGAAGAAGCCGGTCCGGCCCGCGGGGCCGCCGCCGCCGGAATTGTCCACGGCGCCGGCGCTGATCTGGAAGTTGATCCCCGACGTGTCGTCGAAGATGGCATTTTCGGTCGGGAACGGGACGCTGACCGCCGATGCCTGGCTCACCAGCGCAGCAACGGACACACCTGCAATCAAGGCCGTGCGCAGTATCGACATACCAAACCCCTTCCCAGCCGCAGCCCCACGTGCAGCGCCTTATAAACTACGGTGAGTTATGACGCGACGCAAGAAAGGTTGAGACTTATCAATTTACAAGCTGTTGGCATCGACAGGATTGTCCCGTTCAGGGACGCTTATGGCAGCGATCTGTCCGAGTTTTTCTTAGTCTTGTGGACGAAGCGGCGGCGCGAGGCGGGCGGCCATCGTGTCGAAGGCGGCGCCGGCGGCGGCGAGATTCCATGCCTCGGCCCGGGCGCGGCCGGCGGCGGCGAGTCGGCCGCGGGCGGTCTCGTCGGCCATCAGCGGGCCGGCGGCGGCGGCGAGGGCATCTGTATCCGCGCGGTCGAGCGTGATCCCCGCGCCCGCGACCAGCGGGCCGAGCCCGCCGGCGGCACTCGCCACCACCGCAGCACCCGTCGCCATGGCCTCGAGGGCGACGCGGCCGAAGGGCTCCGCGGCCTGGGTCGGCACCAGGGCGACGGCGCTTGTGGCGACCAGGGCGCGCACGGCGTCATGCGCGATGTTCTCGTGGATCTCGACCCGGC
>JBCBPG010000559.1:0-3562 GCA_039820865.1 Pseudomonadota bacterium | reverse complement strand
CGGCGTCCGCATCCGGCCGGCTCTCGGCCAGGTAGGCGCCCGACAGGTCCTCGATATAGTCGAAGGCCCGCTCCAGCCGGGCGCGCAGGCCGGGCTCCTGGTCCTGCGCGATCGCGTCCAGCGTCATGCGCAGCGACGTGAGCGGCTGGCGGATGTCGTGCGAGGCGGTGGCGAGCTGCTGGCGCCTCAGATCGGCCAGGTCGCGCGCGCGGCGGTAGTTGCGCTCGGCCTCCAGCAGGGTGCGGTTGGTCTCGGCCTCCTTCTGCACCGCGTCCAGCTCGCGGCGCAGCGCCGCCTCGTGGGCATCGCGCAGGTCGATCAGGCTGATCGACAGCCCGGCCATGATCAGCAGCGCGATGACCGCGTAGATGCCCTTCAGCACCCATCCCACGGCCAGCCCCTCGGTGCCCCAGCCGGTCAGCAGCATCACCAGCAGCACCGTGGCGGCGAGGAAGGCGATCAGCGCAAGCCCGCGGTTCACCTGGACATACCGCCCGACGGCGTTGCGCCAGCCGAAGGCCGCCGCCGCCTGGGCCCCGATCATCGCGACGGTAAGGACGTAGGAGAGCGGCGCCGTGATCTCGGGCGCCACGACGAGGGTCGCGCCCATGCCGCCGAGCGCCAGCCAGCCGCCGAGCCGCATCGCGCGGCCGAGCCAGGCCCGGCCGCCGAGCGCGTCCATCGTGGCCGCGGCCAGCCGGAAGCCCGTCGCCGCGATCGCCATGAGAAGCGCGATGCCGATCGTCAGGTGCCAGCCGGGCGCGTCGGGATAGAGGAAGCGCAACGCCAGGCCGTCGAGATAGCCGACGAAGCCGAGCCCGAGCCCCAGCATGGCCGAGTAGCCGAGGCCGAGCAGGTTGCCGAGGCTGAGATTGAACAGGAAGAAGAACAGGATGCAGGCCGCCATCAGCGCGTAGTAGAGCGCGAGGGCGATGCCCGCCCGGTAGGTCGCCAGGCCGTGCTCCGCCGGTGTCTCCAGCGCGAAGTGCCGCCCCAGGAGCGGGCCGAAGGTCATGCGCACCACCAGCACCGCCGTCTCGCCCGGCGCCAGCCGAAAGGGCTCGGCGGCCAGGCGGGTGCCGCTGTACGCGGCCGCGTCGAAGGGCGCGTGGATCGAGTGGGCGAGCAGCGGCACCGGCGCGCGCGCCTGCGCCACCACCCAGGCATCGAGCGCGACGATCCCGTAGATGTCGGGCACCAGGATCAGCGCCGCCGGCCCCTGCGCGCGGTCCGGTCGCGCAGGTGCCGCGGGGCGGGTCAGCGTGACCGTCCCCCAGACCGGCTGGTAGGGCACGATCCCGCCGGCGACGGCCGCGAAGTCCGGGTCCGTCCGCCCGGCCCGGTGATCGGCGACGATGGCGGCGAGGTCCTGCCCGGTGTCGCGGGCAAAGCGCATCCGCTCGCCCAGCGCCGGCACGCCCCGGCCCTCGACCACCACCACCGGCGCCGGCGCCTCCGCCCGTGCCGCCGGCAGTCCCGCGACCACCGCGGCGGCGAGCATGACAATCAGGCGTGGCAGGACACGCGGCGCTGTCATAGGGTTCCCGTCCGCCCCAGCAAGGTTCTCCCCCAAGGCTATGCCGCTTCTATCCACGGTTCACGCTGTAATCGCCGACGATCATGCCATCGTCCGCGACGGGCTGCGGGGCGCGCTCGAGACGCCCGGCCTGGTGACGCAGGACGGCATCACGGTCGTCGCCACCGCCTCGAACGGGCTCGAGGCGATCGCCGCGGTCCGCCAGCACCGCCCGCAGCTGCTGCTGCTCGACGTGCAGATGCCCCATGCGGGCGGTGTCGAGGTGCTGTTCGAGACCCGGCGCTGGAGCCCCGAGACCCGGATCGTCGTCCTCACCGGCGTCAGCGCCGTCGGCAAGATCAGCGAGCTGGTCTCCAGCGGCGTCGACGGCCTGTTCTCCAAGGCCGAGGACAACGCCGAGCTCTACGAGGCGCTGGCGCGCATCCTGAACGGGCGGCGCGTGATCGCGGCCTCGTTCCTCGCGCTGCTCGAGGAGCGGCCCGAGATGGCACCCCTGACCGATCGCGAGCGCCAGACCCTCAACCTGATCGTCGCGGGCCGTGCCAACAAGGAGATCGCCGCGACGCTCGGCATCAGCGTCAAGACGGTCGACCGCCACCGCACCAGCCTGATGCAGAAGCTCGGCGTCCACTCGGTCGCGCAGCTCGTCGCCTATGCGCTGCGCCAAGGGCTGATCGACCCCGCCTCCGAGCTCTGAGGCACCCCGCCGCGCGGGCCGGGGCCCTGGACCGGGGCCAGCCGGGGCCAGCCTGGGCCAGCCTGGGCCAGCCTGGGCCAGCCTGGGCCAGCCTGGGCATGGGGCCGATTGGGGGATCGACCCCATGCCCCGGCCCTCGGCGGCTCCGTAGGTTCTTCTCAACGCAGACATGGCCGACGGGCACCGACGCCCCGAGGCAGGCTCGAGGAGACCAGACCATGACCCGCATCGCCCGCATCGCCTTTGCCGCCGCCGCCGCCGCCAGCGTCTCGGCCTGTGCCGTGCCGCAGGGCAGCTTCCCCGTGCCGCCCCTGCAGGTGCAGATGCACGAGGGCGGCGGTTTCGGCATCTACCCGGTCCAGCCCCAGCCCGGAACCCAGCAGCCCGGAACCCAGCAGCCCGCCGTCGAGGCGCCGATCGCCAATACCGGGCCGTACTACCCCCGGCCCGAGCCGGTCAGCGCCCATCCGGCGCCGGTCGAGCCGGCCCTGCTCGCCTCGGGCCAGTATGTCGGCTTCTGGAAGGACGGCAGCCAGCTCGTCGAGGAGCTGACCGTCTACGACGAGAACACGGTGCTGCTGCGCCGGGCCGGCAGCTACGGCGCGCCCACGGTGTTCCGCCATGTTCGGGACGGGTTCTACCAGGACGACAGCGGTGCCGCGATCCTGATGACCGGCCCCGGCAGCTTCAGCTGGGCCAACGCCAGCGGCGAGAACATCGTCGATTATGTCCGCTTCTGACGACGCCAGGCGCAAAGCCCTTCCGTTTTTCGCCCAGCCGACGCATCGTCTCGATCCATCCTGAAATCCACGAATAATGAAGGAAACGACCATGAAGACCCTGAGAATCGGTGCCGCGCTGGCCCTCTTGCTGGGTGCTGCGGCCTGTGTGCCCCCGCCGGGTGGCGGGCCGGTCTTCAGCTACACGCCCGCGCCCGCGCCGCAGCCCGCCCCCGCTCCCCAGGCGCCACCCCCGCCGCCCTCGATCGACGACTACTTCGGCACGACGACGGGCAAGGACCAGATCCGCGTCGTCTCGGGCGGGCGGTCGAACGATCCGGACAAGGTGCGTGTCTGCCTGCGCAACTCGGCCAGCGGCAAGAACAAGGGCATGCACTTCAGGGCCGGCAAGCCCCGCTACGTGACCAAGCGGCGCGGCGACGTGGTCTGCGGCGAACACCCGGCCGGCCCGCACACGGTGACCTGGTACTTCCACCGCACGCACGGCATCGGCGCGCAGAAGTTCGTCGGCACCTACCAGTTCAACGCCACCGGCTACCAGGGCCAGCAGGTCACCTTCGACTGGGTCCAGGACTGACCTGATCCGGG
>JBCBPG010000558.1:0-3562 GCA_039820865.1 Pseudomonadota bacterium | reverse complement strand
GCGGCGCCCCAGAAGGCCTCGGCCCCCGTGAGCGTGCCGGCCCAGAGCGCCGCCGCCGCTTCGAACTCGTCCGCCCATGGCCCGTCGCGCTCCCTCTCCGCCGCCCTTGCCAGGCGATCGGCCGGCTCAAGTCCCTCGAGCCAGTCGCCTAGCACGCCCGCCGGTTGCGGCGCGATGAACAAACTGGCGATCAAGCCGTCGACCGGCCGCATGCCCGCCTCGAAGGCGAGCGGCTCGGCCAGCGTCCAGCCGGCCAGCATCCGGTCGATGACCGGGCCGGGCAGGGTGGCGAGACGCGCCAGCACGGGCTCGACCGCGAGCCCGCCCTCGACCACCATCGCCAGCAGCGTCGCCCAGCCGGGGGCTTCCTCGTCGTCGATGTCGCCCGCCGTCGCCGCGTCTGGCGCCGTGACGGCGGCCTCCACGCCAAGCGCCGCAGCGAAGCCGGCCAGAGCCTCGGCCCGCGTCGCCGGCCAGGCGTCGGGGTAGCCGCCGCGCCGTGCCCAGGAGAGCGCGAAGCGCCAGCCGAGCGTACCGCAGCAGTGGTGACCCGCCGCCATCAGCCGGCAGCGGCGCGGCAGGAACCAGGCGATCTCGGCCTGTGGCAGGGCGGCGGGTCCGTCATCGACCCAGTCGTGCAGGTCCTGGGCCGTCAGCCGATGACGCGCGCGCCCGAGGATCCGCGCCTTGATCTCGCGGGCCACCGGGTCCCAGCCCTCGAGGTCGACCGGCCGCACCGCCCGCGCGCAGGCGGCATCGACGGCATGCAGCGCCTCGACCAGTTCAGGCGCGAGGGCGGTCGGCCTCAGCGGTTCGCCCCGGGCACCCAGAGGATGTCGCCGCGCCCCTCGTGATTCGCGATCCGGGCGGCCACGAAGAACCAGTCCGACAGCCGGTTGAGGTACTTGAGCGCCGCGTCATTGACCCCCTCGGTCGCCGTCAGCGCGATGGTCAGCCGCTCGGCCCGGCGGCAGACCGTGCGCGCCATGTGCAGATGCGCCGCCAGCGCCGTGCCGCCCGGCAGGATGAACGACCGAAGCGGCTCGAGCCGGGCGTTCATCGCGTCGATCTCGCCCTCAAGCCGGTCGACCTGGGCCGCGACCATGCGCAGCGCCGGATACTCCCGCTCGCCGTCGCGCTCCATGTTGGGCGTGCAGAGATCGGCGCCGAGGTCGAAGAGATCGTTCTGGATGCGCGTCAGCCACTCGGCCAGTTCGTGCCCCTCGGCCGCCAGCCGCGCGACGCCCAGCACCGCGTTCAGCTCGTCGACCGTGCCATAGGCCTCGACCCGGGCCGAGTGCTTGGCCACCCGCGTGCCGTCGCCGAGCGCCGTCTCACCGGCATCGCCCGTGCGCGTGTAGATCTTGTTGAGCACCACCATGGCCGTCTCCCTCGCTCACCCGCCGGTGTTCGGCCGGGCCGCGGGACGATGCGCCTGCGGCCCGCGCCGTCAAGGGCCCGCCAAGCAGACGCGGCGCGCGCAGCCCTCAGCCCGTCTGCGAGACCAGCGCGAAGGCGACCAGCAGCAGCACCGCGACGGCCTGCGCGATGATCCGCCAGCGCATCATCTTGTTCGAGAAGCTGGCCGAGGCCTTTCCCGTGCCGAACCCGCCGATGCCCACGACCAGGATCACGACGACGACGATGCAGGCCACGATGCCCGCGATGCTGAGCAGGTTCTCCATGCCGCGCTGATAGCCCGCCCCGCCCGGCGATGACAGGGCGACCGCGCCGGAGCGACGAAACGCCCATCACCCGTGCAAGGGTGCCGCGCCCCGCGGCGCGCGTGCCGGAGGCGCCGCCCGCCGGCGCCGCAGGCCCTCAGATCCGCCGGGCGATGCGGTCGACGATACGCGGCGGAAACAGCCGCTTGGCCGCAGCCATCGCCCAGGTCGGCGTCGTCACGGGATAGTGCAGCCGCGGGGTCCGTGCCTCCAGCGCATGGATCACCGCCTTGGTCGTCGCCTCGCAGGTCAGCTCGCCCGGGTCCCGCGCCGCGTCGTCGCCGGCATAGAGCCTCGGCTCCAGCGTCTCGCGGTAGAACGCGGCCCAGGGCGAGCCCTCGCGGTCGATCCAGCGCTCGTAATGCTTGCGCGCGTTCTGGCGGATCCGCGTGCGCACCGGCCCCGGCTCCAGCAGCGCGACATGGATGCCGGTGCCCTCCAGCTCCAGCCGCAGCGTGTCGGTATAGCCCTCCAGCGCGAACTTGGTGGAGTTGTAGGCCCCCCGCATCCGCAGCGCGACAAAGCCCAGCACGCTGGAGTTCTGCACGATCCGCCCCGACCGCTGGCGACGCATCACCGGCAGGACGCGGCGCGTCACCTCGTGCCAGCCGAAGAAGTTGACCTCGAAAATCGCGCGGAGCGCATCGGTCGGCAGGTCCTCGACCGCGCCCGGCTGGGCATAGGCGCCGTTGTTGAAGAGCGCGTCGAGCCGTCCGCCCGTCATCTCCAGCGTCCGGTCGACGCCTGCCGCAATACTGTCGGTCGAGGCGAGGTCCAGCGCGAAGCTCTCCAGCCCTTCGCCCGTCAGCCGCGCGGCATCCGCCTCCGAGCGGCAGGTGGCGATCACCCGCCAGCCCCGCGCCTTCAGCGCATGGGCCGCGTGATGGCCGATCCCGCTCGAACAGCCGGTGATCAGCACGCACCGGCCCGCCAACCCGTTCGCCGACCCCGTCGCCCTCTGGGTCATCCCGCTCTCCCCTCGTCGCCCCGCCGACGGGGTGCCTAGCAGATCGCCCGGCGCGCGCCACCCGTCAGCCGCGTCGCGGTGCCGGCTTTCGCCGCCGTCCGGCGCGGGCTTTCATGCGCCGGCCCGCAGCCGCGCGCACGGCATCGCCCGCGGGCCGCGACCGCGCGCCGATGCCCGAACCGTGCCCGCCGGGGTATCGTGGGATGCCAGAACGGAGGGACCGTGCAGACCGTCGCCGCCTACCTCGTCGCGGCCCTGGCCGAGATCGCCGGCTGCTTCGCCTTCTGGGCCTGGCTCAGGCTCGGCCACAGCGCCTGGTGGATCCTGCCGGGACTGGCCGCGCTCGCCCTCTTCGCCTGGGCGCTCACCTTCGTCGAGGCCACCGCCGCCGGCCGCGCCTACGCCGCCTATGGCGGGGTCTACATCGCCGCCTCGCTTGCCTGGCTCTGGCTGGTCGAGGGCGTTCGCCCCGATCGCTGGGACCTGCTCGGCGCCGGCCTCTGCCTCGCCGGCGCCGCCATCATCCTCGCCGCCCCCCGCCCGCCGGTCTGACCTCTGGCGTGGCGCCACCGGCGCGGCCACGCACGGCCGTAAGACCGCCCCGGATGGCCCTGATCCGGGCGGGGAGCCGGGCGGACGACCGTTGCGCGGCACGGGCAGACAGCGTTCGGAGATTAGTCACCCGGGCGTGCCTACACTGACGCAGGGCGGGCAGGCACCAGGCCCCCCGGACAGGCGGTCAGCGCCGCCGGCGCCCCGGCTTGACGCTGCGGGCGTGGAAGGCGGGGGGCTTGTCGGCGATCCAGGCGATGAAACGCGCGATCCGGGGGTGGGCCTGCAGCGCCTCGATGCTGGCATAGTCGCGCGCCAG
>JBCBPG010000557.1:0-3566 GCA_039820865.1 Pseudomonadota bacterium | reverse complement strand
GCCCTGTTTCTCTCGCCGGCTCGGTCGCGACCTAGCAGGCGGTCGTGACGCCGGCATGACTGCCGGTCGCCGGACGGCGCGGAACTGCGGGGACGGCGATGCGCCGGATGGGGCTGGCCGACACGGGCGGCGGGGCAGGGGGCCCGCGGAACGGCAACGGGCGGCCCCGCCGGGGCCGCCCGCCAGTCACTGGTCCCGGGTCGTCAGAGCGCGCCCGAGGACATCTGGCCCGCGATGTAGTCCGCCTGCCGGATCGCCAGCGCCACGATCGTCAGCGTCGGGTTCTCGGCCGCACCGGTGGTGAAGACCGAGCCGTCCGAGACGAACAGGTTGTCGATGTCATGCGCCTGACCGAAGGCGTTGACGACCCCGTCCCGCGCCTCGGCCGACATCCGGTTGGTGCCCAGGTTGTGGGTCGAGGGGTAGGGCGGCGTCGGGTGGGTCTGCGTCGCGCCCACCGCATCGTACAGCGCCGCCGCCTGCTTCCAGGCATGGTTGCGCATCGCGATGTCGTTGGCGTGGTCGGTGAAGTGGACGTTCGGCACCGCCATCCCGTGCTGGTCCTTGATGTCGGGATGCAGCGTGATGGCGTTCGTCTCCTGGGGCATGTCCTCGCCCACGATCCACAGCCCGGCCATGTGCTCGTAGCTGTCCATCGCCGCCGCGAACTCGCGCCCCCAGCCGCCGGGGTTCAGGAACGCCGCCATGAAGGGCACGCCGATCGACAGCGTCTCCAGCTCGTAGCCGCCGACGAAACCGCGGCTCGGGTCGTTGACGCTCTCGTCCGTCACGATCCCGGCCATGGTCGTGCCGCGCCACATCCGCACGGGCTCGGGGAAGACGGCATAGGTCGAGGCCGTCATGTGGCGCATGTAGTTGCGCCCCACCTGGCCCGACGAGTTCGCCAGCCCGTCCGGGAACATCGAGGAGGCCGAGTTCAGCAGCATCCGCGGGCTCTCGATCGAGTTGCCGGCCACGGCCACGATCCGCGCCGCCTGGCGGTGCTGGTTGCCGTCCTTGTCGGCATAGACCACGCCCGAGACCTTGCCGCTGTCATCGTGCTCGATGGTCAGCACATGGGCGTGCTCGCGGACCTCCAGGTTGCCCGTCGCCTCGCCGGCCGGGATCTCGGTATAGGCCGTCGACCACTTCGCCCCCAGCTTGCAGCCCTGGAAGCAGAAGCCGAGCTGCTGGCAGGCGGGCCGGCCGTCGCGCGCGACCGAGTTGATGCCCATCCGGCCGGTATGGACGTTCTTGTAGCCGATCGCCTTGGCGCCCTTCTCCAGCACCTTGTAGTTGTTGTTGCCGGGCAGGCCTTCGCGGTCGCCCGTGCGGGTGACGCCGATCTTGTCCTCGGCCTTGGTGTACCAGGGATCCATCTCCTCGGCATCGATCGGCCAGTCGAGGAGGTTGGCGCCGGCCACCTCGCCATAGGTTGTGCGCGCCTTCCACTCATGGCTCTGGAAGCGCAGCGACGCGCCCGCCCAGTGCACGGTCGAGCCGCCCACCGCCTTGACGATCCAGGCCGGCAGGTTGGGGAAGTCGCGGGCGACGCGCCAGCCGCCCGAGGTGGTGCGCATGTCCAGCCAGGCGAGCTGGCCGAAGCTCGCCCACTCGTCGTTCAGATAGTCCTCGGGCAGGTGGCGCCCGCCGGCCTCCAGCGCGACCACGCTGATGCCCTTCTGGGCGAGCTCGTTGGCCAGCGTGCCGCCGCCCGCGCCGGTGCCGATGACGACGACGACGCTGTCGTCGGTGAGATCAAATGGTGCAGCCATCTCTCAGTCCCCCCTCACAGCCACGCGATGTCGTCGAAGCCGCGGTCGAGATACCCGCCATGCTCGTAGGAGGAGCCCTCGTAGCCGAAGAGCGGCCACAGCTCCTTCTGGTTGTAGAGGCCGACGACCAGCCCGCCGCGCACCGCCTGGAAGAAGGGCGAGGTCTCGATCTGGCGCAGCAGCGCGACCCGGTCGGCCTCCCAGCCCGTCTCGATATAGCTCGGCGCGCCCGCGCCCTGGGCCATGGTGTCGAGCGTGGCGATCCCGTCCTCGATCAGCGCGCGATGCGCGTCGTCGCCGGCCGCCTGCTCGTCATGCGCCTTGACGGCCGCGGCATAGTAGCGGTCGGCCACCTGGTCATGGGGGTAGATGTCGCGCGCCAGCTGGACCAGCGAGGCCATCGTGCGCGGCGTCAGCGCCTTCACCTCGACGGCCCAGGCCTCGCCCGGATGCATCACGAAGCCGGCGCCGACGCTCAGCGCCGCGCCCGCCGCGACGCCCCGCGCCAGCAGTTCGCGCCGGGTCAGTCCCCGGACGCTGTCCTTGGTGGTCATGGTATCCTCCCTTGGCTCGCCCCGGTTTGCCCGGGCGCTTGGCTTGGGGGGACGGCGCTGCCGCCCCCTCGCTGATCTGCGGGGGTCCTTGCCCCTTACTGATAGCGGCCCGCGCGCTGCAGGACCTCGATCTGGTAGCCGTCCGGATCGGCGACGAAGAAGAACTTCGCGATCACCGGCGTGCCCTCGCCGCCGGGGGCGAAGGCGACGATCCTGCGCGGCTCGAACCCGGCCTCGGCAAAGCGCGCATGCTCGGCCTCGAGATCGTCGACCGCGAAGGCAACATGGCCATAGCCGTTGCCCAGGTCATAGGCCTCGGTCGTGCCCTTGTTGACCGTCAGCTCGACCTCGAAATCGTTCTCGGGGTTGCGCAGATAGACCAGCGTGAACTTCTCGAAATCCAGCCGGTCGGCGACCTCCAGCCCGAAGCCGCGCCCGTAGAAATCGACCGAGCGCGCCTCGTCGAGCACCCGGATCATCATGTGGATCGCCTTGGCCACGCCCTGTCCCCTGCTGCCGCCTGCCACCTGCCGGCGTCAGCATAGGCCGAAGCGCCGGGGCGCGGGTGGTATCCCGCTACTACTCCGCCGCGATGGCCGGCGCCGGCCGGCGTTCGAGATGCACCAGGCAGGCACAGCGCAGCATCGACGCGAAGTTCGGCGCCTCGCCGTTGCGCTCCAGCACCTCGGCATGCAGCTTCGAGACGAACTGCGGCACCGTCGTGCCCTCGGCTTCGGCGATCTCGCCCAGCACCCGCCAGAACAGCCGCTCCAGCCGGATCGAGGTGCAGTGCCCGTTGAGGCGCATCGAGCGTGTCTCGGACTCGTAGTTCCCGGCCGGCTGACCGGCGAAGATCTCGCACATCGGCGTTCCTCCCGCGATCGGCCCCGTCATCGGACCGTTACGATCATTAGGCCGTGTCGCGCGCGGCTTGGCAACTCGGCCCTTCAGTCCTGCACGACCTCGCCCGCCTGCAGCGCCGCCAGGTGGCGCCGGTGATAGGCGAGATAGCCGTCCTCGGTCTCCTTCAGATGCGCCCGCGCCAGCGCATGCAGCGCCGGCAGCCGGTGAAAGGGCACCGTCGGCATCGCGTGATGCTCGGCATGGAAGGGCATGTTCCAGGCCAGCCGGCGGATCAGCGCGCCCGTGAAGGTCGTGCGCGTGTTCTCGAACATGTCGGCCACATGGGCACAGCGCCCGTGCTCGGCCATCAGGTAAAGGCGCAGGAACGGCTGGC
>JBCBPG010000556.1:0-3570 GCA_039820865.1 Pseudomonadota bacterium | reverse complement strand
GGTAGGCGCGGTACCGGTCGTTGCCCTGGCAGTGTCCCTCTTGCAGGCCGACCTCGCTCACGGTGTAGCGCACGACCAGTGGCTCGACCGGCACGACGGTGCCGAGCTGCGCAAAGCTGGCGGCCAGCGGCTCGAGCGCCTCCGCCTCGGCCGCGGGGATCGCCACGATGTGTCCGCGGGCAACACGGGCCAGGCCGATCCGGGCGGGCAGGCGCAGCGTCGGCTCGACCGCGGCGGCGGCCCGGAGCGCGCGTGCCATGGCATCGCCCGTCGCCGGCACGGTGGTCGCGCCCGCCGTCCGGGACGCCTGCGCGCTGGCATCGTCCGTCGATTGCGTGGCGGACGCGACCGCGGTCGGGGGCGTCCAGCCTGCGAGATAGTCGGCGCCCGAGGTCGTCTGCACCTGGTGGCTGCAGGCGGCGGTGAGGGCGACGGTGGCGGCGGCGACGGTGGCGGCGGCGCTGCGGCGGGTCCGGGGGGCGGGCATGGGCGACTCCGATAAATGTGCATTTTACACATTTTATGACCAGGCGTGGCGCTTGGATCAAGCAGAAAAATGTGCGAAATGCCCATTGATGAGGATGGAGGCGTTTCCCGATGCGCTGGCCAGCGTGCTGCGCCCGCTGGTGCGGCTGATGATCGGCCGCGGGATCGGCTATCGCGCGCTGTCGGACGCGCTGAGGCGCGACTATGTCCGCGTCGCCGCCCGCGACGTGCCGCTGGAGGGACGGCGGCTGACGGACAGCCGGCTCAGCCTGCTGACGGGGCTTGAGCGCCGGGAGATCAAGGCGCTGCGGGCCGAGCTGGCCGAGGACCGCCCCGTCGCCACCCATGGCCCGCTGCCCCGCGTGCTGACCCGCTGGCAGACCGACCCGGCCTTTCTGGACGGGGAGGGTGCGCCACGGGTGCTGGCCCGGCAGGGAGGCGAGGCGGGCTTTGACGGGCTGGTCCGCGCCACGGGGCTCAGCCTGCATCCGCGCACCGTGCTGGACGAGGCGCTGCGCCTGTCGCTGGTGACGCTCGACGGCGACGGGGTGGCGCTGACGGCCCGCGCGATGGTGCCGGCGGCGGATGACGCGGCGATGCTCGGCTATCTGGGTGCCAATCTCGGCGATCATGCCGAGGCGGCGGTCGCCAATCTCGAGGCGGCCGGACGGGGCGAGACGCCGCCCTTCTTCGAGCGCGCGGTGCATTACAACCGCCTCTCCGCCGCCTCGCTGGCCGAGCTGGACGCCATGGCCCGGCGGCTGGGCGACGAGGCGCTGCACGCGCTGAATGCCCGGGCGGCGACGCTGCAGGCCCGCGACGGCGGGGACGGCAATGGCGCGGATGGCGATGGCGGGGACGACGACGGCGGGGACGGCAATGGTGGGGGCGACCCGCCGCAGGGCCGGTTCCGCGCGGGCGTCTATGTCTTCCGCGACGGAGGCGAGCCTGGAGGTTTGCGAGCGCTCTCACGCTGGCGGGTCTGCTGGCGCTTGCCGCCTGCGCCGCCGGCCCCGGTGTTGGCCCCGGTGTTGGCCCCGGAGCTGGCCATGGACCGGGCCATGGACCGGGCCCGACACCCGAGCTGCCGCCCTGCGCCGCGCCGCCCGAGCCCGAGCCGGTGGATGGCGGCTATGGCGGCACGGGCAACGCGCCTGCCTGCGAGGAGGAGGACGCGCCGCTCTGAGCGCCCCTTGCCCCGCCGGGGCGGCCTTGCTACCTGAATGGGCGAGAGGTTGGCGCGGGCAGGCACCTCGCCAACCCGGTCAGGTCCGGAAGGAAGCAGCCGTAACGAGCCCCGCTTGGGTCGTTGTCCAGCCTCTCACCCCCCTACCCCTCGATCTCTCCGGCGCGGGCGCGCAGCATCGCGTTCAGCCGGTGCGTCCCCCAGGCGAGCGCGATGGCGACCACGCCGGCGACGATCAGCGCCCCGGGCGCGTCCGAGAAGAACTCGAACCACTGGGTGTAGAAGTGGATCGCGCCGAAGGTGATGGCCGCGTTCAGCACCGAGCGCCGCCCGCCGAGCGCCGCCCAGACGCCGACGGCCAGGATGACCGCGGCCCAGAACAGCGCGAAGGCCTCGGCCGGGATGGTCAGCGCGCTCTCGCGGAAGACCGCGCGCGCCGCGCGATAGCCCTCCCAGTCGACGCCGGTGCCGGTCTCGAAACCGGCCCGGCGCGGGCCGAACAGCGTCTCGCCCACGACGTCGCCCCAGAGCGAGCCGACCCAGAGCGCGATGTTGGCCCAGACGAAGGCCAGGAGCCCGGCGATTCGGGCGTGGCGCGCCCAGCGCTCGGGCCAGCGGGGGGCGGCCAGCACCGCGCCGCCGGCGACGGTCGCCATGACGATCACCGTCAGCGTCGCCTCGTAGACGGCGAGGTAGTAGCTGCCATGGCCGTAGCCCGTGCTGGAGACGATGCCCGCCACCGCCGGGATCGCGAGCGCGGTCAGCAGGCGGAAGTCGAGCACCAGGCCGAGCGCGCCCAGCACCACCGCCGCGTCGAGAAGGGCGATCCAGGCGAGATCGGGCGTGCCCTCCTGCCCGAAGACGCCGGCCAGGTGCGCGGCGCCCCCCAGCGCCGCCGTCCAGGCCCCCATGCGCGTGAGCGCGGCCGGCCCCGAGCGGCGGAGCAGGAGCCCGCCCAGCATCACGGCGAGGCCGAGCAGGATGGCGGGCCAGGTGTTCCCGACCTCCTCGTTCGCGAACCAGAACACGCCGCCCAGCGTGCTGGCCACGCCGATCACGCCCCCCGCCTCGCCCGGCAGGCGGTAGCGCTCGTCCAGCCCCATCAGCGCGGCGAGGGCGGCCAGCGTGATCGCGAGGCCGAGCACGATGACGCCCGCGGGCCCCTCGATCAGCGCGAAGAGCCCGGCCAGGACCGTCACCGTGCCGCCGACCTGCAGCACCGAGATCGCGAGCGCGGTCGCGTCGCGCCGCGCGCGGCCCTTGAGGAGGTCGGCGGTCTCGGCCGTCATCCGCCCCTCGGCCACCGTCCGGTCCAGGTCGACCAGCCACAGCATCGTCCAGTCCCCCGCCACCCAGCCGCCACCCAGGCGCTGCCCGGGCGCTGCCCTGCCGTCGCCATCCCGCTGCCCGGGCGCCAGCCTGCCGCTGCCCGGGCGCCAGCCTGCCGCTGCCCGGGCGCCTGCGGTCGGCGAGGCGATGTCGGTGGTCTCGCCCCCTCCCCGCGTCAGGTTGCCCACCAACCCGTCAACGTTCGGCGAACGCTAGCACGGCGGAACGCGCAACGGGGCGTTCATCCTCGCGGGCCTATCCTGACGCGGGAGGGAGCGGGGAAAGGGCGCGGGCTAAGGGCGCGGGTTAAGGGCGCCGGGAAAGGGCGCGGGGAAAGGGTGCGGGAGGGCGCGGGCGGCGCCAGGGCGGAGGTTTGGCCGGATCACCACGCGCTGCGACGGGTACCGCTCGATCGGGGGTCGTCGGCCTGGTGGCGGGGGGGGGGGCGCGCGCGCCAGGCCGGCCTGCGGCGCCGCGGTCGCCGGGCGGTCAGTCTCGCTGCCGGCCGGGGCGCCAGCCGCGACCGCGCCCGAGGCCGAGGGCGTTCGCGAACTGCAGGATCCGCTCGG
>JBCBPG010000555.1:0-3574 GCA_039820865.1 Pseudomonadota bacterium | reverse complement strand
TGGGCGAGCCCGTGCGAGGACGCCTCCATCGCCGCATGGGTGCAGCCGCGCGCGGCGAGGTCGGCCAGCAGCGCGTGGAGCGCGATCGGCTCGGGCGTCGTCAGGCTGCCGGCCCCCTCGAACCCCGCGCCCTCGACGCCCACGGTGCCCAGATTGGCCGCCTGGCGCCCGCAGGCCGCCCAGATCTCGCGCAGGAAATGGGCGACCGAGGTCTTGCCGTTGGTGCCCGTCACCGCCGCCATCGTGGCGGGCTGGGCGGCGTGGAAGGCGGCTGCGGCCAGTGCCAGCCAGCGTCGCGGGTTCTCGGGCGTCAGCACGGGCACGCCCCAGTCGGCGACGGCCGAGGCGGCCGTCGCCAGCCCGTCGGGCGCGACGATCACGGCCGCGGCCTCCTGGCGGAGCGCGAAGGGCACGAACTCGGCCCCGTCCAGCCGCGTGCCCCGGAGCGCCACGAAGACGGTGCCCGCCTTGACCTCGCGGCTGTCGACCGCCAGCGCCGAGATCGCCGGGTCGCCGTCCACGACCCGCGGCGACGGCCCCGCCGCCTCGTCGAGCGCCAAGAGCGTGCGCGCGGTCATTCCGTACCCCCCGCCTCGCGCCAGGCACCGCGCCGCAGGTCCGGGCCCGCGGGCGCCGCCTGCGGCCTGAGCCCCAGCACCGGGGCCAGCCGCGTCACCGACTGCGCGATCGAGGGCGCGGCCGTGCGGCTCGCCTGGCGGCTGGGATAGGCGGTCGAGCGATCGGTCGGCTCGTCCATCGAGACCACCAGCACCCACTGGGGATCGGTATAGGGAAAGACGCTGGCGAAGGTCGCGATGGTGCGGTCGCGGTGATAGCCGGGCCGGTCCTCGCGCGGCTTGTCGGCCGTGCCGGTCTTGCCCGCGATCGCATAGCCCGGCACGTCCGCCCGCCGGCCCGACCCGTCCGTCACCACGCGCCTCATCATCGTCAGCACCTCGGCCGCCGTGCGCGGCTGGAACACCGCCACGCCCCAGTCGGGATGCGCGGTGTTGCCGCCCTTCACCAGCGAGGGGATCACCCGCCGCCCGCCATTGGCGATGGTCGCATAGGCCGAGGCGAGATGCAGCGGCGAGACCGCCAGACCGTGGCCGAAGGCGATGTTGAGCGTCGAGAGCTCGGACCAGCGGGGTGGCAGCAGGGGCCGCGCGCCGGGGGCCTCGGACAGCTCGACCGGCAGCGGATCGAACAGGCCGAGGCGGTCGAGATAGTCCTTGAACCGTGGCGTCGTCACCAGCTGTGCCAGCCGCGCGGTGCCGACGTTGGACGACCGGCGGATGATGTCCGTCACGCTCATCTGGTCGGGCATGCGGTGGTAGTCGCGCACCCGGTTGCGCCCCACCCGGATCGGCTCGCCGGTGCGCAGCAGCGTGTCGGGCGAGGCCACGCCCAGATCCAGCGCCATCGCCGCCGTCAGCGGCTTGAAGACCGAGCCGAGCTCGTAGACGCCCTGTACCGCGCGGTTGAAGCGCGGGCTCCGGCCCCGCTTGTCGCGGCCCGCGCGGTCGGGGTCGTTGGGGTCGAAGTCGGGCAGCGAGACCATGGCGAGGATCTCGCCGGTCCCGACCTTCATCAGCACGCCCGAGGCCCCGATGGCGCCGAGGCGCCGGCGCTCGCCCTCCAGCACCTCGGTCAGGATCCGCTGGACGGTGAGGTCGACCGACAGCGCCAGCCCCTCGCCCGCCCGGCCGGGATCGGAGAGGCGCTCGTCGAAATGACGCTCCAGCCCCGCTGCGCCGCGGAACTCGGCGAAATGGACGCCCTCGCGCTCGGCGCTGACATGGCCGACGAGATGCGCGGCGGCGCGGCCGGCCGGATAGACCCGCATGTCGCGCGAGCCGAACAGCAGCCCAGGCTCGCCGATATCAAGCACCGCCTTCTTCTGCGCGGGCGTCACCGGCCGGCGGACCCAGACAAAGCGGCGGTCGTCGGTGAGCAGCGTCTCCGCCTCACCGGCCTCGAAGCCGGGGAAGATCGCGGCCAGCTTCGCCGCCGTCCCCTCGGCGTCCTGCACGTCGCGCGGATGGGCATAGAGCGACCAGGCCGGCAGGTTCGCCGCCATCAGCCGCCCCTGGCGGTCGGTGATCGCGCCGCGCACGGGATCCGAGGCGAGGCCGTCGGCCAGCCGAGGCTCGGCCGGGTCCGAGAGCGCCATCAGCGCCATGCGCCCCGCCACCGCGGCGTAGAACAGCAGAAAGGCGAGCATCACCAGGATCACCCGCCAGTCGTCGCGCGCCTCGGTGGCCGGATCGCGCCCGTCCGGGCCCGTGCCCTCGGGCGGCAGGCGATGGGCCAGCCGCCGGCGTATCGGCGCGGCGAAGTCGGTCACTCGGCCCCCTCCCGCACGGCGATCAGCCGCGCGAGCGCCGGCGTGACGGCAGGGGCATCGATCCGCGGCCCGGCCGGCGCGGTCTCGCCCCGGTCGTCGGCGGCCGCACGCGCCGCCGCTGCGGTCCCGGGCCCGCCATCCGTCGCGGTCCGTGGATCGTCGGTCGGGCCATCCGCCGCACGGGACGGCTCGCGGGGCGCGGGCAGCACGCTGCGCGCGACATCGCCTGCCGCAGTGGCTGCCGTTTGGTTCGCGACGGGGGCCGCGGGAGGGGTGGCGACGGCAACGGCGCCGGGGGTCGCGACGGGGCTCTCCGCCGGGCCATCGCCGGGCACCGCCCCGGCGGACCTGGCGCCGATGGCCGCAACGGACGCACCGTCGCGCCGGCGACGGCTTGGCGGAAGCGGCACGGGCGTACCGTCCGGCATCGCGGCGAGCACCGGCTCGGCCGCGTCCTCGGCCGGCACTTCCTGGTCGCCTCTCCCGATCGCGGCCGCGTCGGGAACGGCGGCGTCGTCGACCGCCATGACCGCCGCAGCGGGGGCGCCGACGGGCGCGACCGGCGCTGGCCCGTCATCGGGTTCCGCGATCGCTTCGCCAGCCCCTGCCGCCGGCATCCCGGCCGCGCCACCCACAGCGTCGATTCCGGGTTCCGGGTCGGCCGTCGCGGTCGCCACGTCCGCCACGGCGTCCAGCACCAGGGTCTCGAGGACGACCGAACCGGCGAGGCCAACCGTGGTGTCGGACGCATCATCGCCCACCCCGGCACCCGTCCCGACACCACCGCGATGCCAGGGCAGCGAGGCCGTCGCCCGACGCGCCACACCGGCCGCGATACGCGCCTCGCCCGCCACGCTCTCGGCCGGCAGCATCGGCAGAAGCTCCGGGGCGGGCGCCGCGGCCGGCCCCTCGCCCCCGTGCTGCGCCAGGATCGAGCGCGAGGCGGCCGCCAGCGCCATCGTCACCGGGTCGTCGTTGGCCTGCGGCGGGAAGGGGATGGCCGCCACGTCGCCGAACTGCTCGGGCGTCAGCGGGACCAGGCCCAGCGCATCACCATGACCCGCAACCAGCGCGGCCAGCCGCTCGGGACGGTTCAGGTAGGCCCATTCGACCTCCAGCACCTGCACGTCCTCGCGCGCCTGGGCGATGGCGGCGCGCAGGCGATCGACCTCGCGCAGCGTCTCGGCGGTGCGGTAGTTGACGCCATAGGCCCAGGCCGCGACCCCC
>JBCBPG010000554.1:0-3575 GCA_039820865.1 Pseudomonadota bacterium | reverse complement strand
TGTCTGCAACGCGCAGGAGATCCGGATGCATCCGGTGGGCGCGGCCGACGACCGCCACCGCTCACGCTGCGCGCGCATCGACGAGATCGACTGGGACGCGGGCGTCGACGTGGGCGATGTGGGCGAGCCGATCGTGCCGGGCGACGTGGTGCTGACGGTCGACAACCTGAAAAAGCACTACAGCGTCTCGTCGGGCATGTTCGGCGGCGGCGACACGCGCGTGGTCAAGGCGAACGAGAGCCTGACCTTCGACGCGCGCGAGGCCGAGACGGTCGCCATCGTGGGCGAATCGGGCTGCGGCAAGTCCACCTTCGCCAAGGTGCTGATGGGCCTCGAGACCGCGACCGACGGCAAGGTGACGCTCGGCAACATGGAACTGGGCGACATCGCGGTCGAGGATCGCGGGCCGTCCACCGTCTCGCAGGTCCAGATGGTGTTCCAGAACCCCTTCGACACGCTCAACCCCTCGATGCGCATCGGCGACCAGATCTGCCGCGTGCTCGAGATGTTCGAGGTGGGCGAGAGCGACGAGGACCGCTGGGAGAAGATGCTCGAGCTGCTCGACCTGGTGAAGCTGCCGCGCGAGTTCGCCGTGCGGATGCCGCGCCAGCTGAGCGGCGGGCAGAAGCAGCGCATCGGCATCGCCCGCGCCTTTGCGGGCCGGCCCAAGCTGGTGGTGGCGGACGAGCCGGTCTCGGCGCTCGACGTCAGCGTGCAGGCGGCGGTGACCAAGCTGCTGACCGACATCCAGCGCGAGAGCCGGACGACGATGCTCTTCATCTCCCACGACCTGGGCGTGGTGCGCTACCTCGCCGATCGCGTGGTGGTGATGTATCTCGGCGAGATCATGGAGCAGGGCCCGACCGAGCGGATCTTTGCGCCGCCCTACCACCCCTATACCGAGGCGCTGCTCTCGGCCGTGCCGGTCGCCGACACGCATGTGAAGAAGCGCCACGTGGTGCTGGAGGGCGAGCTGCCGAGCCCGCTGAACCGGCCCAAGGGCTGCCCGTTCCAGACCCGCTGCGGCTACTTCATGCCCGGCACCTGCGACCAGGACCTGCCCGTGCGGCGCTTCGAGGACGGCCATGTCGTCCGCTGCCACCTGGCCGTCGAGACGCTGGAGAAGATGGAGCCGGTCATCGTGGTCGAGGACGCCCCCACAGCGGCGGAGTAGCCCAGCGCCTGCGACAGCGGGGGTCGACCACGGGCGGCGCGCGACTGAGGTCGGGCGCCGCCTTCGTTCCGGCATCTTTAGACCACAGATCACCACACCAAGAACCCACTCTCTCAACCCCTGAATACCGGCACCGCATCTTTGCCATAATTGATCATAGATTAAGGTAATTCCATGTTTTACTGAGTTTACACTTCTTTTTACAAGCAGCACTTGAGATCATCCGAGATCGGGCAACTCTGGGATGGGATCGATGGTACGTCTTCTGTGCATGCGGGCCGCGCTGGCGGCCGTCACGGCGATGGCGATGCTGGGCGCCGCGCCGGCGGGAGCGGTCAGCGTGTTCCTCGGCGAGGAACTGAACCCGGCCAACAACCAGAACCCCACGATCTTTTCCGGCGCAGAACTGGACAATTTCGGCATCATCGAGCTCGGCCCCGAGCTCGACGAGCTGAACAACGGCCGCTTCCAGCCCGCGGCGGCCAGCGCTACACTCTTCATCGGCCAGACCAGCCTGAACCAGGTCTCGGGCCAGCCGGCGGGCCGGTTGCCGAAGCGCGTGACCAATTTCGTGCCCGGCGCCTTCGCCGATACCGACGGCCTCGCCCCCGTGCTGGCCGAGGATGCGGGCGGCAACCAAGTCGCCGCCCAGTCGCTGAGCGAGATGGTCATACTCGACGACGGCACGGGCAACGGCATCACCGTCTTCGGTTTCGGCGGCAACGAGACCGGCGGCGACAGCGTCATCGTGCTCCGCGACATCGAGGTCTCGGTCTACGACAACGCCACGGGCACCGCGACCAGCGTCTGGCGGAACCAGGGCGATGTCACGATCAACCTGGACGGCAATCTCGGCGCCAACCGGACCGACATCCTGCTGTCGATCCCCGAGTTCCTGCTGGTCGACACCCGCTTCACGCCCGACGACCTGGTCGTCTTCTCCTGGACGGTGCTGGAGTCGAACGGCGGGCCCGACAGCTGGGGCTACGTCAACGCCTTCGACTGCGACGGCGTGGGCGGGACCAACTGCTTCCGTACCGGCGCCGTGGTACCCCTGCCGCCGACGGCCGCGCTGATGCTGGCCGGGCTCGGCGGTCTCGCCGCCACCGCGATGCGCCGCCGCGGGACCGCGGCCTGACGCCCCGCCGCGGGACCGCGGCCTGATGCGCCGCAACCGTCGCCCCGGCGGGCGCGGGGCGCTAGTCTCCCCTCCAGCGAGACGGGCCCCGACGGGACCGGGCGCCCAGGGGAGGAGCACGATGTTCGACGCCACGATGGATTTCGGTCTCGGCGAGGAGATCGACGCGCTCCGCGACAGCGTGCGCCGCTTTGCCGCCGAGCGCATCGCGCCGATCGCGGCCGGGATCGACCGCGACAACGCCTTTCCGCCCGCGCTCTGGCGCGAGATGGGCGATCTGGGCCTGCATGGCATCACCGTGCCCGAGGACCTGGGCGGTGCGGGCATGGGCTATCTGGCCCATACCGTCGCCGTCGAGGAGATCAGCCGCGCCTCGGCCGCCGTGGGGCTGAGCTACGGCGCCCATTCCAACCTCTGCATCAACCAGATCCGGCTGAACGGCACGCCGGCCCAAGCCGAGCGCTACCTGCCGGCGCTGGTCTCGGGCGAGGCGGTCGGCGCGCTGGCGATGTCCGAGCCCGGCGCGGGATCGGACGTGGTGTCGATGACGCTGCGCGCCGAGAAGCGCAACGACCGCTACATCCTGAACGGCACCAAGATGTGGATCACCAACGGGCCGGACGCCTCGACCCTGGTGGTCTATGCCAAGACCGACCCCGGGGCCGGGCCCCACGGCATCACCGCCTTCCTGATCGAGAAGGCGATGGCCGGCTTCTCGACGGGGGCGAAGCTCGACAAGCTGGGGATGCGCGGCTCGAACACCTGCGAGCTGGTCTTCGAGGATGTCGAGGTGCCCTTCGAGAACGTCCTCGGCGAGGAGGGGCGCGGCGTCGCGGTGCTGATGTCGGGGCTCGATTACGAGCGCGTGGTGCTGTCCGGCGGGCCGCTGGGGATCATGGCGGCGGCGATGGACGTGGTGATGCCCTATGTGCGCGAGCGCGAGCAGTTCGGCCGGCCGATCGGCGAGTTCCAGCTGATGCAGGGCAAGATCGCCGACATCTACACGGCGATGAACGCCTCGCGTGCCTATGTCTATGCCGTGGCGCGGGCCTGCGACGAGGGGCGGACGACCCGCCAGGACGCCGCCGGGTGCCTGCTCTACTCCTCGGCGCGCGCGGTGACCGTGGCGCTGGAGGCGATCCAGGCGCTGGGCGGCAACGGCTACATCAACGACTACCCCGCGGGGCGGCTGCTCCGCGACGCCAAGCTCTACGAGATCGGCGCGGGCACGCAGGAGGTCCGCCGCATGCTGATCGGCCGCGA
>JBCBPG010000553.1:0-3578 GCA_039820865.1 Pseudomonadota bacterium | reverse complement strand
CGGCCAGGTCCTCGGCCTCGGCCCGCGTCTCGGCCAGGCAGGCGGCGATGGGCTCGCCCACATGGCGCACCTTGTCGGTGGCGAGAACCGGCTGGACCGAACGGCGAAAGCCGGGCAGCGCGCTGTCGGCGCGGATGCCGTTGACGCCCTCCAGGTCGTCGGCGGTGTAGATCGCCGCACCCTCCGGCCGCTCGACCCCCGTGATGCGGGCATGGGCGAAGGGACTGCGCAGGAAGGCCATCTCCAGCATGCCGGGGCGCCGGATATCGCCGACATAGCGGCCGCGCCCGCGCAGGAACCGGTCGTCCTCGCGGCGGGGGAGCCGTGCGCCGATGCCCTTCGTCTCGCCCATCCGCCCCCCGATCCGTCAGCCGCTTCAGTGCAGCGCAAGCCCGTCCGCGCCGGCTGCCTTGACAGCGTGCCCGACCGCACCCACGATAAAAATCGTACCTATAACGGCCGTACATACAATCAATTTCCGGGGCCGGTGGCCGCGTCGCCACGCGGTGGTGCCCGAGAGGGAGCGAGAGCCGATGCAGGATCAGGCACCCTTCGACGTGGTGATCGAGAAGGGGACGGTGATCGACCCCGCGATGGGCCGAAACGGCCGCTTCGACGTGGCCGTGCGCGACGGCAGGATCGCCGAGATCGCACCCGACCTCTCGGCCAGCCCCGCGCGTGAGCGGATCGACGCGACGGACCAGTTGGTCCTGCCCGGCATGATCGACACCCATGCGCATGTCTACCGCCACGTCACGGGGACCTTCGGGCTGGATGTCGACATGGTCGGCGTCCATTCCGGCGTGACCACCGTGATCGACCAGGGCGGGCCGAGCTGCATGACCATCGGCGGCTATCGCCACTATGTCGCCGAGCCGGCCAAGACCCGCGCGCTCTGCTTCATCTCGACCTACCTGGTCGGCGGGCTCGAGGGGCATCTCTATCCCGACCTCTACGGCCCGAACGGCGTGAACCCCGAGCACACGATCCGCGTGGCCAAGGAGAACCTCGACATCGTCCGCGGCATCAAGGCCCATGCCGAGATCGGCGGCCAGTCGCGCTGGGGCATGGAGGTGATCAAGATCGGCAAGCAGATCGCCAGCGAGGTGGGCGTGCCGCTCTACATCCATCTCGGCCAGCTCTGGCCCACGGCCGACAGCGCGCCGATCCCCGATGCCGACGAGCTGATCCGCGAGCTGACGCCGATCATGGAGCCCGGCGACGTGATGGCGCATCCCTTCACCCGCCACCCGGGCGGCTTCGTCTCCTCGACGGGCGAGGTGCATCCGATCCTGCTGGAGGCGGTGCACGAGCGCGGCGTGCGCGTCGATGTCGGCCACGGCTCGCATTTCAGCTTCGACGTCGCGCGCCGGGTGCTGGACGCGGGCGTCGTGCCCTTCACGCTGGGCGCCGACATGCACGGCTACAACGTCAAGGTGCCGGATGTGTCGGCCGACGGTGTGCGCGAGGCCAACCCCTTCTTCGGCGTCGCCCCCTTCAACCTGACGATCGCGATGACCGAGCTGCTCTATCTCGGCGTCCCGCTCGAGCAGGTGGTGGCGATGGTCACGGCGAACCCGGCGACGCTGCTCGGCCGCTCGGACGAGCTCGGCGCGCTCGAGGTCGGCCGCGTGGCGGATGTGAGCGTGCTCAAGGTCGAGACGGGCAGGTTCCGCCTCTACGACAACTCGAACACCGAGGTGGTGAGCGAGCGCCTGGTGCGCCCGGTGCTCTGCCTTCGCGAAGGCATCCGCTACGACGCCGTCTCGCCCCTCATCCCAGACGCCATCGCGGCCTGATCCCGACCGGCACCCGAAGTACCGGACAGACCCTGGCCGGCGAGCGCGCAGCCCATGGGCGGCAGCGCGCTCATGCCGGTGCGCCCAGATCCCAGCCGAGATGCCCGCCGCGCGACGGCTGGACGGTGGCATGGGTGGGCGAGGCCCCACGCATGGGACCGGTTTGGGTCGATCCATGCACAGGGCGGCGATCGCGGTCGGCCGTGACCCCCGCGAACTGTCATTCCGTCCACCCTTCGGCCGCATTTGCCCCAAACAGGACCTCTCACCGTAGACGAGACGTGATCGCAACTTGGTGGGACTGAAGGGGTGTGTGAGATGAACTGGGTGAATGCGGGTCGGGCCGCCGGACTGGCGGCCATGCTTCTTGGCATGGGTGGGGGTCAGGCGCTCGCCGACTGTGATGCAGGCGAGCGGGTCGTGCGCTTCAGCCATGTCGTGTCCGAGAGCGGGCATCCGAAGGGGCGCACGGCGGCCGAGCTTGCGGCGCGCGTCGACGCGGCCTTTGACGGCCGGCTCTGCATGCGCGTCTTCCCGGACGCCACGCTGATGAACGACGACGACGCCATGCTCGCGGCGCTGGAGGCGGGCGAACTGGAGATCGCCGCCCCCTCGGTGGCCAAGCTCGGCGGTCTCTCGTCGCGCTTTCAGGTCTTCGACCTGCCCTTCATGTTCGCCGACCTGCAGGCCGTCTCGGCGTTCCAGGCGTCGCCCGCCGGCCTTGCGCTGCTGGAGGAGACGAGGCCGGCCGGCATCACCGCGCTGACCTACTGGCACAACGGGATGACGCAGCTTTCCGCCACGCGCCCGATCCTGGCGCCAGGCGACCCGGAGGGGCTGACGTTCCGGATCTCGGGTTCGAAGGTCAGCGCCGCCTACTTCGCCGCCGTTGGCGCAGAGACGGAGAAGCTCGCGTTCTCGGCCGTCTACGACGCGCTGGCGTCGGGGGCGATCCAGGGGCAGGAGAACACCTGGTCGAACATCTACACCAAGCGGTTCTACGAGCATCAGGACTCGGTCACCGAGACCAACCACCGCGCGCTGGTCTATGCGGTGATCGTCTCGACGCGGTTCCTCGAGAGCCTGCCGGAGGCGGACCGCGCGACCTTCGAGCGGATCGTCGCCGAGGTGACGCACGAGTACAACCGCTTCGCCTTCGAGATCGGCCAGCTGAACAGGATGAAGCTGATGGAGCGGGGCATCCGGGTGCACCGGCTTGACGACGAGGCGCGCCAGGCCTGGATCGACGCGATGAAGCCCGTCTGGGACGAGTTCGCGGCGGCGATCGGCGCGGACCTGATCGCGGCGGCTTCGGGCAGCGGCCGGCCCGGGTACTAGAGCGCATGCCGACCTGACTGCGTCAGGTCTCGCGCTCTAGGTTGTTTTGTTCGCCGCATTTTCTTGTCGCCAGACTGTTTCAGTCTGACTGGAAGATGCTCTAGGGCGGCGGGCACGGGCAGGCACGGTCCCTGCCCCACCGCCCGGCTTGCACCACCCGGCTTGCGCGACGACCACGGGGAGCCTTACGCCTTGCGCATGACCGTCGAGACGCCCGCGACGACCCGCGGCCCCAGCGCCACGGTGATCATCATCGTGACGTCGCTGGCGCTGATGCTGGCGGGGGCACTGGCGCTGCCGCGCGTGCAGGCGCATTTCCTCGGCGCGGCCAAGGCCGAGATCCAGGCGGTGATGCGCCTGGTGGCCGGCGGCATCCACCAGGCGATCAGCCGGTTCCGCCCGCTGCCCGATCTGATCGCCGAGATGCCCTCGCTGCGCCGG
>JBCBPG010000552.1:0-3580 GCA_039820865.1 Pseudomonadota bacterium | reverse complement strand
CTCGCCCTCCACCCGCGCGAGACGGCCGTGCAGCGCCATCCCCTCGGTCGCGAACTGGCGCAGGTCGATGTCGCGCCCGCCGCCCCGCCCGGTCATGTAGTGGTTGGCCTTGCGCCGCACCGCCGTCCCGTCGGGATGCTCGTCGACGGTCATCGCGTAGTGGCCCATGTCGACCAGCCAGGCGGTGATGTCGCGCCCGCGATAGAAGCGCGGCGCCCGCGGCGCGCCGCCGACCGCGAGATGCACCTTGCGCCCGGCCAGGTGCAGGTCCTCGGCGATCTGGCAGCCGGACTGGCCCGAGCCGACGACCAGCACCGCGCCCTCGGGCATCGCGTCCGGGTTGCGGTACTCGGAGGAATGGAACTGGACGATCCGCTCGGGCAGCGCGGCCGCCAGCCCCGGGATCTTCGGCCGGTGATACCCGCCCGTCGCCACGATCAGCGCACCCGCCCGCATCGGCCCCGCCGAGGTCTCCAGCGCGAAGCCGTCCGGCACGCGGGCCACCCGCGTCACCGCGACCCCCTCACGCACCGGCGCGCCCAGGTGATCGCGATACGCCTCGAGATAGGCGACGATCTCGGCGCGGGGCATGAAGCCGTCCGGCTCCCGCCCGCCCCAGGCGCCGTCGTAGGGAAAGTCGGGCAGCGTGCACTGCCAGTTGGGCGTGACCAGGCAGAAGCTGTCCCAGCGCTGGCTCCGCCAGGCCTCGCCCACGCGGTCGCGCTCCAGCACGACATGCTCGAGGCCGGCATGCGCGAGTTGGGCCGACGCGGCGAGGCCCGCCTGCCCGCCGCCGACGACGATCACGGGGTGAAAGGGGGTGTCGGTCATGGGCGCTCTCCCGGCGGTCAGGCGATGGCGAGGATGGTGACGGTGCCGGGGCGCTGGCGCGCGACCTCGACGTCGATGGCGCGGATCTCGGCGGCGGCGCGGGCGCAGGACATGCCGTAGCGGGCGCGCACCCGCTCGGAGGCGGCCGCGAGCGCGATACGGGCGCGGGCGTGGAAGGCGGCCAGCGCCATCGCCTCGCCCGGCGCGAAGTGCTCGGCGATGACGGTCGAGGGCGAGTAGACCGTGCCCTCGCTCCCGTCGGGCCAGCGCAGGGTCATGCGGCGCTCAGGCATCGGCACGCTCCCCCGCCGGTGCGCAGCCGATCAGCCCGTCGGCAAGGTCGATCACCTCGGCCCGGGCCTCGCCCCGCGCCAGCGCGAGGCGCGAGGTGGCGTCGAAGCGGCCGACCGCGGCGGCGGCGATGTCCTCGGCATGGAGCCGCGCCATCAGGTCGGGAAGGCGCGCGGGCGCGGTCGCGAAGAGATAGCCGAAGCTGGGAAAGGCGGTCAGCCAGCGCTCGGGCGCGGCGCCCGGGGGCGCGGGCACGGCGTCCAGGTCGATCGTCACACCGACGCGCGAGCACTCGCAGAGCATCGCGGCCGTGCCGATCACCCCGCCCTGGCTGATGTCCTTGGCGGCATGCGCCTCGCCCGCGGCGGCGATGGCGGGCAGGAGCGCGAGGCTGCGCCGCAGCCGTTCGGCGGAGGCGCCCGTGGCGGCATCCCAGAAGGGATGGGGGTCGTGCCAGCGCCCGGCGAGGTCGACGGCCATCACCAGCGCATCGCCCGGTCGCGCGTCGAAGCTGGTCAGCAGGCAGTCGGCCCGGCCCAGCACGGCGACGGCCACCTGCCCCGCCCGGGCGCGCAGGTTGGTATGCCCGCCCACGATGGGCACGCCATAGGCCGCCGCGGCGTCGGCCATGCCCTTCAGCACCGGCACCGCCCCCTCGGCGCCATCGGCCCAGAGCGCGTTGACCACGGCGACCGGCCGGCCGCCCATCGCGGCGACGTCCGAGAGGTTGACCATCACCGCCGACCAGCCGGCGAACCAGGGCATGGCGGCGACGAAGCCCTCGATCATCCCCTCGCAGGCCAGCAGCTGCCAGCCCCCCGCGGGGTCCGGGATCGCCGCGCAGTCGTCGCCGACCGGCACCGCGCCGTCGCCGCCCAGGCCCAGCGCCGCCACCGCCGGCGCGATGTCGCGCTTGCCGGTGAGCCCGGGGCTGGCGGCGAGCGCCTCGGCAAGCGCGGCGAGCTCCATCAGGCAGCCCGCGCCTCGATCCCCGCGTACCCGTCACGGATCGGCGGGTAGAAGGCGAGGTCGGCCTCCATGAAGTGGTGCGGATGGCCGTGGCAGGCGGTCTCCTCCAGCGTCGTCCAGTGCAGGCGCCGGAAGAAGGAGGCGTTCTGGCTCTGCACATGCGCGACGAAGCGGGCGCAGCCGCGGGCACTGCCCGAGCAGACCGCCAGGCGGATCAGCGCCTTGCCAAGCTGGCCGAGCCCGCGATGGCCATGATCGACCGCGAGGCGCGAGCCCCACCAGACCGAGGGGTCCTCGACATCCGGGTGGATGCGCACCGTGCCGACGATCGCATCCTCCCAGCCGCACTGGGTCGAGAGCGCGACGATGGTCAGCGCATGGTCGTCAATGGCGTCGCGGTCGTGGTCCTCGAAGATCTGCTGCTCCTCGACGAAGACGCGGCGGCGCAGACGCGCGGCGCCGGCCTCTTCCCAGGGCTCGCGCGCCAGCTTCACGCGGAAGACCGGCGAGATGTAGGGGGCGACGGGTTCGATGATCATGCCGCCACCTCGCGCTTCAGGTCCTCGAAGGCCGAGAGGGCCGAGCAGGCGCCACAGCGCCCGCAGCCCGCCTTGATCGTCTCGCGCGTCATCCCCGCGGCCCGGGTCATCGCGCCGAGGGGGCCCAGGATCCCGGCCATGAAACCGGCGCTCGGCGGTGCGTGATCCTCCAGCGGCGTGCCCGAGATCGGCACGAAGGGCACCACGAAGGGATAGACGCCTAGGGCGACCAGCCGCTCGGCCATCGCCAGGATCGCCTCGGGCGTATCGCCGAGGCCCGCGAGGATGTAGGTCGAGACTTGGCCGCGGCCGAAGACCGGCACGGCGGCGGCGAAGGCCTCCATGTAGCGCTCGACCGGGACCTCGGCCTTGCCGGGCATGATGCGGGCGCGGATCTCGGGCGTCACGGCCTCGAGATGCATGCCGAGCGCGTCGATCCCGGCATCGGCCATGCGCCCGAACCAGGCGTCGTCGTCGGGCGGCTCGACCTGGCCCTGGATCGGCAGGTCGACGCGCGCCTTGATGGCCCGCGCACTGTCGCACATCACCGCGGCACCCCGGTCGGTGCGGTTCGGCGTGCCGGTGGTCATGACCATGTGGGTCACGCCGTCGAGGCGCACGGCGGCCTCGGCCACCTCGGCCAGCTGTTCGGGCGTCTTGTGCGCCACCGTGCGGCCCGCGGCCAGCGACTGGCCGATCGCGCAGAACTTGCAGGTCTTCCTGCGGCTCTCGTAGCGGATGCAGGTCTGCAGGATCGTGGTCGCCAGCACGTCGCGCCCGTGCAGCACCGCGATCTGGCTCATCGGCACGCCGTCCGAGGTCTCGAGGTAGTGGAACGCCGGCTGGCGCGGAAACGCCACGCGGCCCACCGGCACACCGTCGCGCTCGATCACGCTCTCGCCCGCGGCATCGGGCTTCAGCGCGGTATAGGGGCTGTTGAAGGCGGTATG
>JBCBPG010000551.1:0-3600 GCA_039820865.1 Pseudomonadota bacterium | reverse complement strand
TCCCAGGCGGTGCCGGCGTTGTTGACGAGGCCGTCGAGACGGCCGAATCGCTCGACCACCGCGGCGACCCCCTCGGCAACCGAGTCCGGGTCGGTCACGTCCATGCGCAACGCCAGTGCCCGATCCTGGGTCACCCGGGTTTGGTTAACGAGCGAATCAATTCGGCGTGCCGCAACGGCGACCCGGGCACCGCACGAATCGAGGAAGCCGGCGAAGTGCGCCCCTAAGCCACTGGAAGCGCCTGTTATAAGCACCACCCGTCCCGAGAGGCTTGCGCGACTGTCAGGCAGATGCGACATTTGGAACTGTCAACTGCAGCGTACACATGGAAGGGAATGTTACGAAAAGCGGCGCCCGGCGCTGCCGGCAATCACGAAATCCTCTCGCAGTTGCAATACTCAACGGTTGCCCTAATCCTTCCATGCTATGAAACCGGTGTCCAAATGTCCGACACCAGCCAGGAGTGCCAACCATGGCCGACCTTGAGCAGGCAGAAATCTCCGCGATGACCGACGCGGTACGGCAGATCGGTGACAGCTGGACGCTTCTGATCGTGTGGGCGGCGCTGCGCGGCATCACGCGGTTCGATACGTTCCAGCGGCGCCTCGGCGTCGCGCGCAACATTCTCTCCAACCGGCTGGCCCGTCTCGTCGACGAGGGTATCCTCGAAAAGCGGCCTGTGCACAGCGGCGCCCGCCGGCTCGAGTACCGGATCACGGCGAAGGGCGAGGCGCTGCGCCCGGTGCTCGACTGGATCGAGGACTGGGGCGGCAAGAACCGTCGCACGCTGCACCACCACCGCTGAGCGCGCCGACCCTGCCGAACCGACCGGCCCTGCCCCTGGGGCCGGCACTGGGATGTGTGACGTTTCCGGAATTGTCGCGCTCCCTCAGCGATAGCGCTCCAGCACCGAGCCCGCCGTTTCGAGCGACACGGCAGCTGCGCTGATGTCGCGTCCCGCCTGGTCGCAGGTCGCCTTGGTCTCGACATACTGGTCCGAGCAGCGGATGGCCCGGCGCACCCGCTCGCCCGCCTCCTCGACATCCGCCTTGTATCGGTCGAACCGCCCCTCCCGCTGGGTCTCGGCGATCACCGGCAGGAGATCGTCGCAGCGCACACCCTGGCCGTCCATCGCCAGCGACAGCGCCCGGTCGACCATCGGCAGCCCCGCGGGCGCCAGGCAGAGCTTCCAGATGATGTCGAGCTGCACCACCGGGAACAGCATCACCAGCCGCCGGTGCCGCGGCGCCATCGCCGCATAACCCCGCGCCACCCCGTCCGGCGCCCAGAACTGGTACGAGCGCAGGAACCCGAGCGCACCGAAGCGCTCCACCCCCTCGCCCGGCGGCGGCAGGAAGCCCTCGGGCAGCGCCGGCACCTCGAGATCGCGGCGCACGAAGGTGTAGACCTGCGCGGCATCCGTGCGCTGCGAGCCGTCGGCCGCCAGCGGGATCACGGTCATCAGCGCGCCGTAGGGCAGCGGATCGACCCGGAACAGCGCATCGCCGCCAGCGATCGGCATCTGTCCCGAGATGCCGCCATCCGAGCGCTCTCCCTCGAAGTCGAAGGACCGCCCGCCGGGATCGGAGAGCCGGCCCGACCCGCCCCGGTCGATCGTCAGCCGCGCGCCGTCGGCCGCGTCGACACCGAAAAAGCTGCCCCGCAGCGCCTGCGCCGATGCCGCTCCGGGCACCGCCAGCCCTGCCGCGGCGAGCAGCAGGAGGCACAAAGCGACGAGCCGGGACCGAATGGAGGTGCGCGTGATCATGCGCGGGGTATAGTCGCGGGCCGAGGAGACCTGCAAGACGAGGCTGGGAGACGCCATGATCGACTGGGACAAGCTGCGCGTCTTCCATGCCGTCGCCGAGGCCGGCAGCCTCACCCATGCGGGCGACCAGCTCCATCTCAGCCAGTCGGCGATCAGCCGCCAGATCCGCGGGCTGGAGTTGCAGCTCCAGGCGACGCTGTTCCACCGCCACGCCCGCGGCCTGCTGCTGACCGAGCAGGGCGAGATCCTCTACGATACCACCAAGGACATCGCGCGCGGCCTGACCTCGGCCTCGGCACGGATCCGCGACGCCAAGGACGCGGTCTTCGGCGAACTGCGCATCACCACCACCGCGGGCTTCGGCACGCTCTGGCTGGCGCCCCGGATGACGCGGCTGATGGATGCCCATCCGGACCTGCGCGTCGAGCTGATCCTGACCGAGAGCATCCTCGACCTGCCGATGCGCGAGGCGGACGTGGCGATCCGGCTGACCTCGCCCAACCAGGCGGACCTGATCCGCCGGCCGCTGATGACCGCCAGGATGCGGCTCTACGCGACCGAGGAGTATCTCGCCCGCAACGGCACGCCCGAGAGCGAAGCGGATCTCGCACGCCATCGCATGATGGCCTTCAGCGCCACTGCGCCCCAGCCGCGCGAAGCTGCCGAGTGGATCGAGAGCCTCAGCCTGGGCAGCAATATCGGGCTGCGGATCAACAGCTACTTCGGCGTGCTGAAGGCCGCGGCCAATCATCTGGGTATTGCAGTGCTGCCCGATTACATCACCCGCGACCACCCGGAACTGGTCCACGTGCTGCCCGAGTCGGAGAGCGCACCGATCACGGTCTGGTTCGTCTACCCGGAAGAACTGCGGCATTCACAACGCGTTCTGGCCTTCCGCGACTTCATCCTGGCCGAGGTCGAAACCGTCACCCGCCGCGGTTCCGCCACCAGCCATGCCGAACGGGCATAACTGAATTGCGCCGATCCGGCGCGGCCCTGTCTTGCCGCGTCCGCTTTGCCGGCTTAGCTCAAGTCATGAGCGGTGCGCCGCTCAGGTTGTGATACCTCCCTGTTGACTCGGCCGGGCCCCGTGCCCGGCTTTTTTTTGGCCCGGCCACCATCCGTCAGCCACCACCCGTCAGCCGCTGCCCGGGTACTCGCGCAGCACGACCATGGTGCTGAAGCCGCGGATCTCGGGCGCGTAGAGATACCGTTCGGTGAAATCCGTGTAGTCCTCCATGGTCGGCGCCGCGACCACCATGACCAGGTCGGCCTCTCCGGTGACGTGATAGATCCGCTGCACGATCGGCAGGGCGGTGAAGCGCCGCTTCAGCCGGTCGATCCGGTCGGGCCCGTCGCGCAGGATCTCGACGGTGACCAGGAAGGTCACCGAGGGGCCCAGCGCCTCCGGCGCGACGATGGCAACCTCGCGCTCGATCACGCCCGTCTCGCGCAGCCTCTGCACCCGGCGCAGGCACGCCGCGGGCGACAGGCCGACCTGCTCGGCCAGCGCCTGCCCGGTCTGGCGCGCGTTCACCTGCAGAAGCGCCAGCAGCCTGCGGTCGAAGTCGTCGATCTCGCTCACGCCAGTCCCCGGATGCCAGTCCCCGCCAGTCCCCGCCTGCCAGTCCCCGCCTGCCCGTCCCCGCCTGCCTGCGCTCACACGCCTGCGCTCGCCGCGCCCTGCGAAACCCTATCGCCAAGGCCCGCCAGATTGCGACGCGCCCGCAGGTTCCGGCCAGGCGGGGACTGGCAGGCGGGGACTGGCGGGGACTGGCATCCGGGGACTGGCGTGAGCGAGATCGACGACTTCGACCGCAGGCTGCTGGCGC
>JBCBPG010000550.1:0-3607 GCA_039820865.1 Pseudomonadota bacterium | reverse complement strand
TCCCCGCACCCTCCCGCGTCAGGTTACACCGCAAGGCGTGACCAATCCCCGAACGCTGCAGACCCATCGACGCAACGGCCACGATGCGGTGTTAGCTGCCCATTGGTCGAATCGCCCCTATCCTGACGTGGGAGGGAGGGCGCGCCGCGACACGCGGGACCGGCCGCGCCGCGACGGCAAGCGTTCGCTTGCGCACAACCGGGGGCTCTGGCATCAGCCGCGCCATGAGCGTGCTCTCCTCCATCACCTTCGCCGGGGCCGCCCTCGACCCCGCCGTCGCCCTCGACCGCGCCGCCCATCGCCGGGGCGAGGCGGCGGCGCTGGCGGCCCTGCCCGAGGCACGCTCGGTGCTGCTGTCCGAGGGCCGGATCGCCACCCGCCTCGACGGCCCCGCCAAGGTGCTGGCGCGCCGCGCGCCCGGCGCCGGCCCGGTGGTCGAGCGCGCCTTTCTCGGCCTCGACGCCGGCGCGCCGCTCTTCGCCGAGGACCTCGGGCCCATGGACGACGACGCCCGCCTCGCCCTCCTCGGCGAGACCGGCAAGTTCATCGACCTGCGCTCGATCGCCCCCGACCTGACCACGATCGAGGGCGAGATCGCCGCGACCGCCCGCGCGCTCCTCGGCTGGCACGCCCGCCACCGCTTCTGCGCGAACTGCGGCGCGTCGAGCGCGGTGCGCGACGCCGGCTGGCGGCGTGCCTGCCCGTCCTGCGGCGCCAGCCACTTCCCCCGCGTCGACCCGGTGGTGATCATGCTGGTCACGCGCGAGGACCACGTGCTGGTCGGGCGCCAGTCGTCCTGGCCGCCGGGGCTGCACTCGCTGCTCGCGGGCTATGTCGAGCCGGGCGAGACGCCCGAGAACGCCGTGCGCCGCGAGGTGATGGAGGAGGCCGCGATCCCCGTCGGGCGCGTGCGCTATCTCGCGACCCAGCCCTGGCCCTTCCCCTCGACGCTGATGCTGGGCTTCGCGGCCGAGGCGCTGGCCTGGGACATCACCGCCGACACGACCGAGATCGAGAGCGCGCGCTGGGTGCCCCGCGCCGAGATGGCCGAGGCGCTGGCCGGCCGCCACCCCGGCTTCATGCCCCCCCGCCCCGACGCCATCGCCCGTGCCCTGATCGCCGCCTGGATCGCCGGCGAGATCCCCGATTTCTGAGCCCGATTTCTGAGCGCGTCTTCTGACCCGCCTGCCGCCGGGCGACGCGGTTCAGACAGCGACCCCGAGGACGACGAAGAGGCCGAAGAAGGCCCAGGGAAAGGCCACCAGCGCCAACACCCACCATCGGCGCGATCGCCCGACGACCACGAGCCCCCCACCGCCCAGCGCGAGGAACACCGCCGCCTCACCTGCCCGGCCGTGCTCGATAAAGTAGAACGGATCGAGCACGAGCGGCGCCAGGGGCCCCAACATCGCCACGGCAGTGCAGCCGGCAAAGTAGACCACCACATCCGCCTCGGCAGCCCCCACGTCGCCCTTCAGCCGAAGGCCCACGACAGCGGCCGCGAACAGCGACGCCACGAGATCGACCAGGAGGAACCACCCGAACCGTGCCATCGCCGTTCGATCCCTCCACGCCGGACCCGGTCCGAGGGTCTGGGACAGGCGCCGCGATACACGCCGGCAACGCTGGCCCTGCCGAAACGGCGCCGGCGTCCCGGCGCGCCGGACCCCGGCCTAGCGGCCGACCGGCAGGGTGCTATGTTCCCCCGTGGCGCCCGGTCACGGAGCGCCCCAGCCCACCTCGCGAGGATATCGCATGCTTGAGCAGCCGGTCGACAAGAAGGCGCTGCGTTCGGCGCTCGGCGCCTTTGCCACGGGCGTCACCATCGTGACGACGACGGGGGAGGACGGGCCGGCGGGGTTCACGGCCAACTCCTTCACCTCGGTCTCGCTCGAGCCGCCGATCCTGCTGGTCTGCCTCGCCCATACCGCGGCCAGCTACCGGCTGTTCTGTGCGGCCGAGAGCTTTGCGGTGAACGTGCTGGCGGCCGAGCAGGAGCGCACGGCGATGACCTTCGCCACCCGCGGGGCCGACAAGTTCGCCGATCTCGCCTGGCATCCGGGCCACCAGGGCGCGCCGCTGATCGACGGCTCGCTCGCCTCCTTCGACTGCGCGATGCATGAGCGGGTGACGGCGGGCGACCATGACATCATCCTCGGCCGCGTTCTCGGCTTCTCGCGCAACGAGGGTCGGGCGCTGGTCTACCACGCGGGCAGCTTCGCCCATCTCTGAGGGCGCAGGCACCGCCCTCACGCCTCGGCGCGCATCCAGTCGATGAAGCGGCGCGCGGCCGGGTTCGCCTGGCCATGCGTCGAGACGAAGGCGCCGAGCCCGCCGGGGATGGTGACGAAGCCGTAGGGCGCGACCAGGCGCTCGTCGTCGAGCTCGGCCTCGACCAGCCGGCGTTCGACCACCGCGACACCCATGCCGCCCGCCGCCGCCTCGATCATCAGCGCCGTCTGGGGCACGGCGCTCTCCCGCTCGGCGGTCACGGCGATACCGCTCAGCGCGCCCCAGGCGTCCCAGGCGCGCGGGTTGGTGTCGGGCACCAGCCGCGTCTCGACCCGGCAGGCCGCGCCCTCGCGCGCGACCCGGTAACCCGGCGCATGGACCAGGCCGAAGGCGACATCGCCCAGCGTCTCGAAGCCGTCGGAGGTCGGTATCGGAAAGCGCAGCCGGTCCCAGGTGATGATCACGTCGCAGGAGGAGACCTCCATCGGCACGCGGCCCGCCATCCGGAACTCGATCGCCACACCCGGCCCTGCGGCATGGAAGCGCGGCAGGCGCGGCATCAGCCAGCGCGCCGCAAAGCTGGCCGAGACGCCCAGAACCATCGCCCGGCCGGGCCGGTTGCGCTGCGCCTCGGCAAAGGCCTCGGACAGGATGTCGAGCGCGCGGGCGACCTCGGCCTGCATCGCGCGGCCCTCGGCCGTCGGCACCAGCCCCTTGCCGGCCTTCTCGAACAGCTCGACACCGGCGGCGTCGGCCAGGTTGCGCAGCTGCTTGCTGACCGCGCCATGGGTGCGGCCCAGCTCCTGCGCCGCCAGCCCGACCGAGCCCAGCCGCGCCGTCGCCTCGAAGGCCGGCAGCGCCGTCAGCGGCGGCAGTCGTCGCATCGCTCCCTCCCGTGAGTTTTGCTCACATGACGCCGAAGACTACGCGATGTTGCGCCGCCTGCCACGCGGTCATGGTGGCGGCATCCACCGCGGAGATCCGCGGCAAGCAGGGAGGCAGAGCCCCATGACCGTGATCGCGCTGTTTCCGACCGTGCCGGGCACCGTGCCCACCCGGCCGCAGCTGGCCCACCGCGCCCTCCCGACCCCCGGCAGGGCCAGCCCCACGAGCGTCCCGACGAGCAGCCCCACGAGCGGGGCCGTGAGCGTCCCCGTGGGAGGGCCCGTGGGAGGCCCAGTGAGAGGGCCCGCAGGCCTCGGCGCCACGTCCTGCCCGGCCCCGGCGGGGATCCACGGGGCGACGGTCGAGCCTGGACAGGACACCGGCGCCCCGACGCGTCCCGGCCTGCTCGCACAGCTCCGCCTCTGGCGCGCGCGCCTGCGCCATCGCCGGGCGCTGCGCGACGAGCTCTTCTTCCAGCCCGACAGCGTGC
>JBCBPG010000549.1:0-3619 GCA_039820865.1 Pseudomonadota bacterium | reverse complement strand
GGTCGAGCCGGGTTGCGTGGTCTTTGCCGATCTGCACTACCAGCTCGCGCTCGAGGCCGGTGGCCGGCGGGGCGCGGCGGACGCCATGATCGCGCGCCTGGCCGAGGACGCGAGCCGCGACGAGCACGACATGCACGAGGTCGCCGCCGTCGCGGGCCTGCCCTGCGCCCGCGGCCTCACCGCCTTCCGCGCGGGCCACTACGACCTGGCCTTCAAGTGCCTGCGCACCGCCCGGGCCGGTCTCCAGCAGGTCGGCGGCAGCCATGCCCAGCGCGACGTCTTCTCGCGCCTGATGATCGAGGCGGGGATCCGCGCCGGCCGCTATGCCGAGGCCGAGCACGAACTGGCCGCGCGCACCGCCCGCCGCGGCGCCGAGGACGGCTTCACCGCCCGCCGCCGCACGGCCCTGGCACGCGCGCGCGCCGTGACCGAGGGGGTCGCCGCCGAATGAACGTCGTGTCGCCGGCAAGCGGGACCGTGTCGCAGGGCGGCGCCTCGGGCGCCCGCCCGGAGACGCCCGCGGCCGCCGGTGGCGTGCCGGCCAAGAAACCGCGCGACCAGCGGCTCGACTTCTACCGCGGCATCGCGATGTTCATCATCCTGATGGCGCATATTCCCGGCAATCTCTGGACGCTGTGGATCCCGGCGCGCTTCGGCTTCTCGGACGCGACCGAGATCTTCGTCTTCTGCTCGGGCTTTGCCTCGGCGATGGCGTTCGGGACGCTGTTCCTGTCGCGCGGCTTCTTCCTCGGCATCGGGCGGATCGCGTTCCGGATCTGGCAGGTCTACTGGTGCCATATCGGCATCCTGCTGATCTCGGCCTCGATCGGCTGGACGATCCAGTCCAACGGCTGGGGCAGCCCGGACGTGAACTACATCGCCCGGCCCTACCTGGTGCCGATGTTCGACAACACCGGCGCCACGATCGTGGGCGCGCTGACGCTCACCTACGTGCCGGGCCTGTTCGACATCCTGCCGATGTACCTGGTGATCCTGGCGCTGATCCCGCTGGTGATGGCGGCATACCGCCTCGGCGGGCGGCCGGGCGTTGCGGTGCTGGTGGTCGGCATGTGGCTGGCAGCGACGATGGCCGGTCTCTCGCGCCAGGCGGGCGAGGAGGACTGGACCGGTCCCGGCGGCGCGATCGCCGCGTGGTCGGCCGCCAGCGGCCTCTTCGCCTGGCTCAACCTGCCGAGCCGGCCCTGGGACACCGGCACCTGGTTCTTCAATCCCTTCGCCTGGCAGCTGGTCTTCTTCACCGGCTTCGCCTTCGGCATGGGCTGGCTGCCCGCGCCGGCGCGCTCGCGCTGGCTGATGTGGATCGCGGTCGGCGTCCTGGTCGCCAGCCTGCCGCTTGCCTGGCACAAGCTCTTTCCCTACCTCACCGGCTACTGGCCCGAGGCCTGGGGCGGGACCTACCTGTGGGACGCCCGCCAGGCGATCGAGCCGCTGCGCTGGAAGACCTGGCAGGGCCTCTTCCGCTTCGTCCATTTCCTCGCGCTCGCCTATCTCGCCTGGTACGTGGCGGGGCCCGGCGGCATGCGGCTCAACACCGGCTTCCAGGGCCGCCCCGTCGATCCAGCGCGCTGGCCGCGGATCGGCGCGATCGGCGCGGCGGTGGCGGTGCTGATGATCCCCTACGCCTATGTCGAGGAGATCCACGCCCTGTTCCCGTCCGTCGACGCGGCGCTGCGACAGGTCGTGCCGCTGGTCCACGGGCGCTGGATCGGGCTTCTGCAGATCGCCCATCTCGCGGGACTGGTCACGGCGGTCTGGGCGGCGCTGGGGCGCGAGCGGCGGGCCTGGGTGCTGGGCGAGGGGTTCCTGCGCGTGGTCCCCGTGATCCGCAAGGTCGGCACGCAGAGCCTGGCCGTCTTCGTCGTCTCGATCCCGCTTGCCATCACGCTTGGCTGGGTGCTGGACGTGAGCGGGCGGACGATGCTGACCGGCTGGATGGTCAATCTCGGCGGCGCTGCGGTGCTGATCGGCGTCGCCTACACCGCCGCCTGGTTCCGTCGCCAGCCCTGGCGCCAGCCCGCCCCCCGCCAGCCCGCCCCCCGCCAGCCCGCCCCCCGCCAGCCCGATCCCCACCAGCCGGACCCGCGCCAGGCCCCGGCTGCCGGTGGGGGAACGGTACCGGCGGCCTCGGCGTTGGGGACCCGCCTCCAGCAGGAGGCGACACCCCGACCGGGGCCGGCCCTGCCCACGGGATAGGCGCCGGAAAGTCCTGCCTGACGCGTTTACTGCATGCTTCAGGTGTGTACCGTGCCGGTACGACCGGCCCAGCGTCCCGACCCAGCGCCCCGGCCCTTCGTCCGGGCGCCGGCGCCGGCGAGCTGGTCACACGATGCGACCGGCCCGCGCGCCGCGAAGAGGATGCGAGCGATGTTCCTGCCCGCCGAGCGCCGCCTGGATGGGGAGCTGGTCTTCCACTACGACGCCTCGCTGGCACTGACCCGCCTGTCCGCGCCCCGGACCGACGGCCTGCGTGGCCGGCCGGGCGTGGTCATCGGCCAGCTCGGCCAGTCGCTGGACGGGCGCATCGCCACCCCCACCGGTGCGTCGAAATACATCAACGGGCGCGAGGCGCTGACGCATCTGCATCGCCTGCGCGCCTCGGTCGACGCGGTGGTGGTGGGGATCGGCACGGCGCTGGCCGACAATCCGCGCCTCACCTGCCGCCATGTCGAGGGCGCGCATCCCGTGCGCGTGGTGATCGACCCGCGCGGCCGGCTGGCGCCCGGGCTCGACATGCTGTCCGACGGTGCGGCGCCGGTGCTGGTGATCACGCGGCCGGGCGTCGCCGTGCCCCCCGGTGCCGAGGCGGTGGCGATCGAGCCCGACGCGCGCGGCCATCTCGCGCCCGAGCGGATCGTCGACGCGCTGGCCGACCGCGGCCTCGTGCGCCTGCTGATCGAGGGCGGGGCCGAGACGCTGGCGCGCTTCATGGACGCGGGCGTGATGGACGAGCTGCACCTGATGCTGGCGCCGATCGTCCTCGGCTCGGGCAAGACGGGCCTGAACCTTGCGCCGATCTGCGGGCTGGACGAGGCGCTCCGCCCGCGCGTGCGCACCATGCGCTTCGACGACGGCGACATGCTCTGTGTCTGCGAGTTCGAGCCGCAGGAGGTGCCGGCCGCAGGGTGAGCCGCGCCCAGGCGCGAAACCCCGACGCCGCGACGGCCACGCGACCGGCGCGCGCCCCACCCACCCACCCGCTTGCGCCGGTCGCGCGGCCCGATGGCGGGGGACGGGTAGCCTGGCGGTCGGGTCGACCGCGCCGCTGCTCTTGTTCTCTCTTTGTTTCGAGTTTGCCGTCTATTCTGACGTGGGTGGGCAGGGCACCGGCACGGCATCAGGAGGGCCAGGCGAGGAGGTCGTTGTGGCCGATCATGGCCCTGGTCGCCATGCGGCGGGCGTGGTGCCAGGCGTCGGCCGCGGCGGGCTCTGCCGGGCGGGCGGCGGCGGCCGTGCCCTCGGCGAGGGCGGCGATCAGGGCGGCATCGCGCGGGGCCTCGAGCACCCAGTCGCTGGCGGCCTCGGCCGTGTCGAAGCCGCGGGCGGCGAGCAGGGCGGCGAGGGTGGCGTGGGCCTCCGGGCCCAGTGCCGGGCCCAGTCC
>JBCBPG010000548.1:0-3622 GCA_039820865.1 Pseudomonadota bacterium | reverse complement strand
GGGTCTCGAACCGGCCGACGTCACGGCCTGAGAGGGCCCGGGCCGCCACGGCCGCAGCTCGGGGCCGCACCTCGGCCAGCAGGACCTGCGCCCGTCCCGTTACCTCGATCCCGGCCCCCACGATCCCGGCCGCCTCGATCCAAGCCGCCGTCTCGTCCACCAGCGCCAGCCCGTCGCCCGCCGCCCGCCCGACACCGCTGACACCGGGCCGGCCTGCCAGCACCTGCAGCCACACGGCACGCCCGGGCGCGACCGCGTGGCGGACCCCCGCGCCCCCGGCCGGCGCGCCGGCATCGAGCGCCACGTCGCCCCGGCCGTCCGGCACGATGGCGACGATCTCCATGGTCGCCTGCGCATGCTTGGCGATGCCGGCGCCCGGCCCGACCGCCGCCTCGTCGATCGCCCGCAACGGGCCAAGGCCCCCATGCACCGGGTCCGGGCGGGCACCGCAGGAGAAGGCGTGACGGGTTTCGATCGTCCCCGACACGGTCTGGCCACCCGCCTGCGATGGTCTGTGGATCAGCATCCCTCGCCTCCCGTCCCGGCCCTCCGGTTGGTGGCGAAAGTGCTAACGGTTCACGTCAGGGACAATTGAGCCTCGACGGGACAGACTGTCCTCCATTTCGCGCAGACCAGGCCCGGCCAAACCTGCATCCTGCTGCTGGATCCGTAACGACCGATCGGACCATCACGCGCGCCCGGCGAACGACGGTCAGGATCCCCACCCGATCTGCCGAAGACCCGGGCGAGCGGCAGGCGCACCCCGCTCGCCGGGACAGCCGGAGCCGGACCCCGCAACATCGTGCCGCCAGAGACCGCCCCCGTCCCCACGCCCACATCGCCCCACGCACGTCCCCACGCCCGCGCTCTCCCAAGACGGCATGGACCCGGTTCCCTCAACCGGGCGCAGAGCGGCCTCCGACCGAACGGAAACGCCGGCTCTCGCCCCCTCCCACGTCATTGTTGCCGCGATCCCGTTACCTTTCAGCGAACGCTGCTGGAGGCGCGGACGCAACGGGATGTTCATGCGCATGGGCCTATACTGACGTGGGCGGGCAGGGCGCCTGTGCGTGGGTGGGCAGGGCGCCCGTGCCAACGCCCGGTTGGCCTCAGCGCTCAGGCGGCCAGGCGGCGTCGCCCATCGAGACGCACCGGCATTCGGCGAAGGATCGCGTTCCCGGGTGTAGGCTGTCGTGGCAGGGCGCGGCCGCAGGGTGCCTCAAGGCAGGGTGCTTGCCCGCCGGGTGCCTCACCGCCGGGCGGCCAGGTCAGGGATCGGGGGCGGCGGCGGTCGGTCCGGCGGCGGACAGCGCGGCGGTGGTGACGGCGGCGACGATCCGGTCGGCCTCCTCCCGGCTCTCGACGGCGCGGGCGATCGACAGGCCCCCGGCCAGCGTGGCGATCGTGGCGCGCGCCCGCGCCCGGCGTGCCTCCCCGTCGCCACCCGCCAGGCCCTCGGCAAAGCGGGCGATGAAGCCGGCCATCCGCCGCTCGAAGATCGCCGGTGCCTCGCCACCCTCGCGAATCACCTCGCAGGCCAGCGTCGACACGGTGCAGCCACCGGCCATGTCCGCCCGGTGCGCCGCCCCCAGGTAGCTCGCGACGAACCCCGTGAGCCAGTCCTCGCCGCCCGCCGCCTGCGCCTCGATCATGCTGGCATAGCCCTCGTCGAAACCGCGCTCCAGCGCCGCCTCGAAGGCCCCCCGCTTCGACCCGAAATGGGCATAGAGCGCGCCCGAGGTGACGCCCGCCGCCTCGGCGATCCCGTCGACACCGACGCCGGCAAAGCCGCGGGCGCGGAACGACCGCGTCGCCGCATCGACCATCTTCTCGCGGGTCTCCGCGCGGCGCGCGGCCTGCCTGCTCCCACCAGCCATGACGATGACCCCCCGATAAAACGCCTGGAGCTTAAGGGACAAGCCAACGCCCGCAACCCGTTCGTCGCCTATCGGGCGTCCAGAAAGGGCAGAACCGCGGCCAGCCAGTCCTCGGGCGCGTCCTGCGGGATCCAGTGCGAGGCGCCCGCCACCTCGACCAGCCGCGCGCCCGGGATCGTCGCCGCCAGCCGCCGTGCATCGCCCACCGGCTGCCAGGGATCGTCCACGCCCCAGACCAGCAGCGTCGGCGCCGCGATCGCGCCCAGCCGGTCGGTCAGCATCGTCGTGTGGCTGGTGTTGAGACCCGAGGCGTTGCGAATCAGGCTGAGCCGGCCGGCCGCGTCGAGATACGGCGCCATGATCCCCTCGGCGAACTCATCGGTCAGCCGCCCGGGGCGCGAGAGCCCGTCGCGGAACCCGCCCATCAGGAACGCCCGCATCTCCGCCGCCGACTTCGCCTTCCAGCCCGGATCGGCCAGCGCCAGCATGTCCGCGATCGGCCAGCTGTCAAAGGCCACGACGTTCGACAGCACCAGCCGGTCCACCCGGTCGGCGTTCTCGACCGCCATGATCAGCGCCACGCCCCCGCCGGTGTCATGGCCGACCAGCGTGACGCGCTCCAGCCCCAGCGCGTCCGTCAGCCCCAGCACCATCGCCCGCTGCGCCACCAGCGAGCGGTCGAACATGTCCCGCCGGTCCGACATCCCGTGGCCGATGAAGTCCGGCGCGATCACGCGGTGCCCCTCCGCCAGCCGCGCGATCACCGGGTGGTAGAGATACGACCAGGTCGGGATCCCGTGCATCAGGATCAGCGGTGCCACCGCGCCAAGGGCGGTATAGTCGATCTCGACGGGCGCATGCGCAACGCCCTCCAGCGTGATCCGGCGCTGACGGGCGGCGAAATCGGCATGGTGCATCCTGCTCTCCATCGGGTCGGTCGGCGGGATCCCGTGAGGACCACGGCGTTGCACGCGGGGGACCAGCAGCGTTCGCGGAATGGCAACGGATCGGTGGCAACACTGACGCGGGTGGGAGCGGGAACGCCCCCACCCCGCCCCCGCTCAGCCGGCGTTGTAGCCGCGATACCACTCGACAAAGCGCGCCAGGCCGTCGCCGAGGGGGGTGGCCGGCCTGAAGCCCGTCACCGCCTCCAGCGCCGCGGTATCGGCCGCGGTCGCCTCGACATCGCCCGGCTGCATGTCGAGAAACTCGATCTCCGCCGTGCGCCCGGTCAGCCGCTCGAGATGGCGCACGAAGACCATCAGGTCCTCCGGCGCGCTGTTGCCGATGTTATAGACCGCATGCGGCGCCCAGCTCGTCGCCGGGTCCGGCGCCGCGCGGTCGTATCCCGGGTCCGGCTGCGGCGGCCGCCCGATCAGGCGCACGACCGATTCCACCACGTCGTCGACAAAGGTGAAGTCCCGCTTCATCCGGCCGTGGTTGTAGACCTGGATCGCGCGGCCCTGCATCAGCCGCTCGGTGAACTTCCAGTAGGCCATGTCCGGCCGCCCGCGCGGGCCATAGACCGTGAAGAACCGAAGCCCCGTCGCCGGCAACCCGAACAGGTGGCTGTAGCTGTGCGCCATCAGCTCGTTCGCCTTCTTGGTCGCGGCATAGAGGCTGACGGGATGGTCCACGCTGTCCGAGGTCGAGAACGGCACCCGCGTGTTGCCGCCATAGACCGAGCTGGACGAGGCATAGAGCAGGTGGCGCGGGCGCACCGCGCGACAGCCCTCGAGGATCGC
>JBCBPG010000547.1:0-3628 GCA_039820865.1 Pseudomonadota bacterium | reverse complement strand
CGAGGGCGTGCCGCACGGGGCGCGCATGGCGCAGGCGGTCAAGGCCGCGGGCGCAGGCATCGCGGGCGGGCTTGCCGGCCGTCTGGGTGCCGTACTGACCGGGCGCGCGCCCGAGGCGCCCTGAACCTCGTCTGGATCCTCGGCCTGAGTATCCGCCGGACCCTCGCCCTCGGCAGCCGGGCCGCCCGCGCCGCCGACCGGGACAGCCGTGTGGGGCAACCATGTCAGAGCCGCTGATCCGGACGCTTGACCATTTCGTGCTGACCGTGGCCGATCCCGAGGCGAGCGCGGCCTTCTATGCGCGCCATCTGGGCATGGTGGTGGAGCGGTTCGGGCCGGAGGGGCGGCTCGCGCTCCGTTTCGGCGACCAGAAGATCAACCTCCACCGCGCCGGCGCCGAGTTCCGGCCCCATGCCGCGCACCCGCTGGCGGGCTCGGCCGACTTCTGCCTGCTCTCGGCGGTCGATGTGGCCGCGATCGCGGCGCGGCTGGAGGCCGGCGGCGTCGCGGTCGAGGACGGCCCCGTCGCGCGGACGGGCGCGACGGGGCCCCTGGTCTCGATCTACTTCCGCGACCCGGACGGCAACCTGGTCGAGGTCTCGAACCGGCGCTGAGGTCCGGCCGGGCCCCGGGCGCCCCCGCTTACGCCGCTCGCGCGGCGACGCATCGCCCACCCGGTGCCCCGAAAAGGGCGCGCCTCAGCCGCCGAGCCAGGCGAGGAGCGAGGGCAGGGCATAGGCGAAGCTGGCGAGCGAGAAGAAGCCGAAGCCGATCGTCACCACGAACTGCAGCAGCGCAAAGAGCGCGATGGCGGCCTCGATCCGGCGGGGCATGTCGGCGCGCGCGGCCGCGCGGACGATCAGCACGTTGACCGCCAGGATCGCGGCCGTCACCGCGACGCTGAGAAGGACGAAGGCGAGGCGCTGGCCCCCCTCGGCGAGAGCGGTCAGCGCGAGGCCGGTCAGGCGCTCGACGATCGGCACGGCGACCAGGTTGACCGCGACGAAGAGGCCGAGGATGCGCTGCCAGGCGGTCATCGCGGGCGGGCCATGCGCGGCGGCGTCACTCCGCCGGCTCCAGCGCGAAGGTGACGGTGATGCTGGCCGAGACGCCGATCTCGCCGCCGATGACGGGGATGGCGCGGGCCTCGGCCGCTGCGGCAAGCGGCATGGGGCCCCGGCCGATCGACACGCCGCCTTCGCGCGCCGAAAGGACCGGACCGATCGCAAGGCCAGCGGCGGCGGCGTACTGGCCGGCGCGCGTGGCGGCGTCCTCCATCGCGGCGGCGCGGGCCTCGGCCTCGAGGTCGGCGCGGGCGGCGACGTCGAAGGCGATCTGGCCGATGTCGTTGGCGCCCGCGGCGGCGGCCGAGGCGATCACGTCGCCCACGCGGTCGAAATCGCGAACGGTCACGCTGTAGCTGGTCGACGCGCGGTAGCCGGTGGGCCGGGGCGCGCCGCCGGGCGTGGTGCGTTCGAACACGGGCGAGAGATTGAGGCTGGTGGTGCGGATGTCGCGGCGTTCGATCCCGGCGGTGTCGAGCACCTCGAGCAGCGCCTCGGCCGCGCGGGCCGTGCCGTCCAGCGCATCGCCGGCCTCGCGCGCCTGCGTCGTGGCGCCGAGCGAGAGGCGCGCGATGTCGGGCGCGGCGCTGGCGCTGGCGTTGCCGGTCACGGTGATCGTCCGGGGGGCGGGCTCGGCCGCGGCGGCCGTCTGGCCGGCCGTATGGGTGGCGGGCAGGGCGGCGAGGGCGAGCGCGGCGGCGAGGACTGTGTGGCGGGTCATCATGGGCTCCTGTCGTGGGGGGCAGGGAGTGGTACGGCCGGGCGCGGCGATCCGGCGCCGGCTCAGGCCAGCAGCTTTCCGTCGCGCGAGAGCAGGATGGCGACGGGGCGGGTGCGCGCGCCATGCGCCATGGCGATGGTGGCGACCGTGAGCGCCGGCACGGAGATCAGCGCGCCGGTCACGCCCCAGACCGCGCCGCCGGCGAAGATCGAGAGGAAGACCGCGAGCGGGCTGAGGTTGAGGCTGTCGCCCATAAGCCGCGGCTCGAGCCAGTTCGAGGCGAGGAGCTGCACCGGCGCCAGCAGGGCCAGGGTGAGGATGAAGGGCGTCGGGCTTTCGAACTGCACCAGCGCCAGGAGCGAGGGCAGCGCGATGCCGATGAGCGAGCCGATGGTGGGAATGAAGCTCAGCAGGAAGACGAAGACCGCCCAGACCAGCGGGCTGTCGACGCCGACGACCTGGAGGACCAGCCAGGTCGGCACTGCCTGGACGAGACCGACCAGGCACTTGACGCCCAGATAGGTCTCGATCATCCGCGTGATCTGGTCGAGGACGCCGCCGACGCGGGCGCGATGCGCCTCGTCGCCGAGGAGAAGGGCGAGCTTGGCCGGGAACTGCCGCGCCTCGGCGAAGAGGAAGAAGACGAGGCAGACGATCACCACGACCTGGCCGAGCGAGCCCGCGATCGAGCCCAGCGCCTGGAGCGCGAGATCGCCGGTGTCGATGCCGCGGATCAGCTCGCCGAGGGGCGGTACCGACACGCCGAGCGTCTCGGCCGCGGGCTGCACCATGCCCTTCAGGTTCTCCTGGTAGGCCGGCAGGTTGGCGCGCAGCTTGGAGACGCTGTCGGAGAGGAGCGCCGAGACCACCGTCATGCCTGCGGCGAAGAGGGCGCCGCTGACCAGGAAGGCGAGGCGTCCGGGTTCGGCGCCCTGGCCGCGGGCGCTGCGGGCGACGAGGCGGGCCACGGCGGACAGCAGGAACCAGACGAGGATCGAGAGCACCAGCGGCTGCAGCACGGGGCGAAGCTCGACCACCAGCCAGAGCGCGGCCGCCCCCGCCAGGAGCGCGGTGGTCAGCTGCGGCACCGCCTGCAGCACCAGTGTCGTGCCGGGGGCTGCGCCCGGCACCGGCACGTCGGCCACGGGCGCGGCCGGGCCCGGGTCGTCGGCCGGGACCGTGCTGTCCCGCTCGGCCACGGTCAGGCCGAGCGGATCTCGGCGGCGGGCGCCGCGGCCGGCAGGCGGGCGTTGATGACGTAGTCGAGGATCTGGACCACCTGCTCGGGCGTCTCGGCCACGGCGTCGGCGGCGGCATCGACCTCCTTCAGCGCATGGGCGTGGTCGGGGCCGTGCAGGATGATGAGCGATTTCGAGAGCGCGGCGGCATAGCCCGCATCGAAGGCCGCGTTCCACTGGCGGTACTTGTCGCCGAAGCGGACCACGACGATGTCGGCCTGCCCGATCAGCGTGCGGGTGCGCACCGCGTTGACGCCTGCGCCCTTGCGATCGTGCCAGAACTTGGTCGTCTCGGCGCCCAGGATCGCGACGCCGCAGTCGTCCGAGGCCGCGTGGTCGGTGACCGGGGCGGTGAAGCGCACGGGCAGGCCCAGCGCCGCGGCGCCCGCCGTGATGCGTTCGCGCCAGTCGGTGTGGATCTCGCCGGAGAGATAGACGGTCCAGGTCATGGGAGCCTCCGCGTTGCCTGCTGGGCTGAGAGCTAGGCCAGCGGGTCCCGGATTGCCATGGCTGCTCTCGCCGGTCGCGCCCGGCGCGCGCATCGGTGGCGGGATGCCACGCGCGCGGATGCCACCCGCCCGGCGCGCGATATCGGCGCGCGATAT
>JBCBPG010000546.1:0-3642 GCA_039820865.1 Pseudomonadota bacterium | reverse complement strand
TCGGCAGTGTTGTCGGCCACGGGGCTTACTCCGGCTGCCAGGCTTCGTAGTCGCCGCGCGTGCGCGGGCGCGCCGCCGGCGTCAGCACGCTGCCGGGCGGGCGGTAGGCGTCGTCGGTGCCGGTCAGGTTCGGCACATGCGGCTTCTCCCAGCCCCGGATGTCGAAGGGCTTCTTGGTCGGCGGCTCGTCATAGGTGTGGTGCAGCCAGCCGTGCCAGTCGGGCGAGACGCGCGAGGCCTCGCTTTCGCCATTGTAGATCACCCAGCGGCGTTTGCCGCCCTCGGTCTGGAAGAAGGTATTGCCGCGCTCGTCCTCGCCGACCTTCTCGCCATGGCGGGCGGTGTAGAGGCGGGTGCCGAGCGTCTGGCCGTTCCACCAGGTGACGAGCTCGAGGAGCCGGTCCTTGAGGCGCATGGGTCGCGTCCCTCTCCGTTGTTCGCGCGCACTATGGCCGAGGTGTCGGGGCGCGTCCAGCGCGGCCCGGCGAGCCCGGGGTGCCGACCGGCGCGGCGCCTCCGCGGGGTGAGTCGCGTCGCCGGGTTCGGGCGCGACTCACCCGGATGTGGCGGGGCGGTTGCAGCCTGCCCGGGGCGGTCGTGACGCCCGGATTCGGTGCCGAACTGCCACGAGCAACTGTTGCATCGTGGCCCCAGTGTTGACGTTGACGTCAAATTCGCAGCGTGCCGCAAGGTCGCCCCTTGCACGCATGGAAAGTCTGCCGCACGCGGAACGTCGACGCGATCATGACAGAATCGCGAAACGTTGGAGGAAATGCCATGATCCGTGCCGCTCAGGCCCGGGCGCTGGGGTCGGTTTCGGCCCTGGCGTTCGGCGCCGCTTTCACGACCGCCCTCGTCCCCGGCCTGGCCGCTGCGGGTGCCTTCCAGCTCAACGAGCGCTCGACCAAGAGCCAGGGCATGTCCTTCGCCGACAGTGTCTCGGGCGCCAAGGACGTGACCTACGGGCTGTTCAACCCCGCCGCCTTCAGCAAGGTCGACTTCCTCGAGATGGGCGGCAACGTCTCGATCGTGGCCCCCGTCTCGGACGGGCGGACGACCGACCTCGTGGGCCTGCCCGAAGGCGTGTCGCCCGAGGACGTGGGCGCCACCGGATCGACCGATGCCGACCGCTCGGGCGTCGTCCCGTCGCTGGCCATCGGCTACCGGGTCACCGACGATCTGGTGGTCGGCTTCGGCACCCGCACGCCCTTCGGCCTCTCGACCGAGAACCCCGACAACTTCGTCGGCGCGGGCGACGGCATCCAGTCGACACTGACCACGATCGAGGCGCAGTCGACGGTCTCCTACAACGTCCTCGACAACCTCGCCGTCGCGGGCTCGCTCAACGTGCTCTTCATCGATGCGCGGCTCACGAGCTCGGCGCTGTCGCTCGACGGCCACGAATTCGAGGTGGGCTTCTCGGCCGGCGCGCTCTGGGAGCCGATCCCCGGCACGCAGATCGGCGTCGCCTATCACCACGGCTACGACATCGACATCGACGGGGCCGACATCGACTTCGGCCCGGGCTTCCCCAACCCCGCCCTGGTGGGGGTCGAGAGCTCCGGCGTCGTCTCGGCCAGCCTGCCCGCCTCGGTCCAGGTCGGCATCACCCAGGCGATCACGCCGGACTTCCGCGTCTCGCTCGAGGGGCGCTGGATCGACTGGTCCGCCTTCGACGCGATCGACATCGACGAGGAGAACTTCGGCGTCACCGCCTCGGACCCGCAGGACTACGAGGACTCCTTCTTCGTCGCGGTCGGCGCCGAGTACGACCTGTTCGACCATACCAGCGTGCGCGCCGGCATCGCCTATGACGAGACGCCGACGCAGGACTTCGGCTCGGTCGAGGGGCGCACGGTGCGCGTGCCGGACAACGACCGCGTCTGGTTCTCGCTGGGCGCGAGCCACGACATGGAGATGTTCGGCCACCAGATGACGATCGACGCGGCCTACAGCTACCTCCACGCCTTCGAGGACCCCGAGGTGGTGATCCGCACCGGCCCCTTCGCGGGCTCGACCGTGACCTACGAGGGTGCCGCGCACATCTTCTCGATCGGCGGCTCGGTCAGGTTCTGAGCGCAGGGCGCCGCCGCTCCGGGTGGCCCGTTCCGGCGGGCCTCTCCCCGGGCGCCGCGTCACACCGGCTCGAGATCGCCCTCGCCATACTGCGCACGAAAGCCGGTGGCATGGGCGGCGAGGCGCCCCTCGGCGATGGCGCGGCGCAGACCCGCCATCATCTCCTGGTAGAACCAGAGATTGTGGGCCGTGGTGAGCATCATCGCGATGATCTCCTCGGCCCGCGTGACGTGGTGGAGATAGGCACGACTGTAGGACCGGCAGCACGGGCAGCCGCAGTCCGGGTCCAGCGGGCGCGGATCGTCGCGGTGGCGGGCGTTGCGCAGGTTGACCGGCCCGCGCCGCGTGAAGGCCTGACCCGTCCGCCCGGAGCGGGTCGGCAGCACGCAGTCGAACATGTCGACGCCCCGCTCGACCGCGCCCACGATGTCCTCCGGCTTGCCAACGCCCATAAGGTAGCGGGGTCGCCTGGCCGGCAGCTGACCGGGCGCGTAGTCGAGCACCCGGAACATGAGATCCTGCCCCTCGCCGACCGCGAGGCCCCCGATCGCGTAGCCGTCGAAGCCGATCGCCGCCAGCGCCTCGGCCGAGCGCCCCCGCAGGTCCTCGTAGACCGAGCCCTGCTGGATCCCGAACAGCGCATGACCCGGCCGGTCGCCGAAGGCCGCGCGCGACCGCTCGGCCCAACGCATCGAGAGCGCCATCGAGGTCTCGGCCGTCGCATGGTCGGCCGGGAAGGGCGTGCACTCGTCAAAGGCCATCACGATGTCCGAACCGAGCTGGCGCTGGATCGCCATCGAGGTCTCGGGGGAGAGCAGATGCTTGGAGCCGTCGATATGCGAGGCAAAGCGCACCCCCTCCTCCGAGAGCTGGCGCAGATCGGCAAGCGACATCACCTGGAAACCGCCCGAGTCGGTCAGGATCGGCCGGTCCCAGTTCATGAAGCGGTTCAGCCCGCCCAGCCGCTCGATCCGCTCTGCGCCCGGCCGCAGCATCAGATGATAGGTGTTGCCGAGCAGGATGTCGGCTCCCGTCGCGCGCACCTGCCCCGGCAGCATCGCCTTGACGGTGGCCGCGGTGCCGACGGGCATGAAGGCGGGCGTGCGGATGGTGCCGCGCCGGGTCACCAGCCGGCCGCTGCGCGCCCGCCCGTCCGTCGCGTCGATATGGAACGGCATGGTCATCCGCGCGCTCTAGCGCCCCGCCCCGCCGCTGGCCAGCCACCCCATGCGCCGCAGGCGCAGCCGGAGGCCCTCAGCCGAGGGACCGGACCAGGCGGACGGTGTCGCGGCTCGCGGCCGTCGTCCAGGCCGTGAGGGTGGCCCGGCCGGCAGCACGAGCGTGGGCGAGCGCCTCGCCCGTGAGACTGCTGCCGACACCCCGACCGGGCGAGAGGGCGAGGATCGCCAGGATCTCCGCGCAGGACCGGTCGAGGACCAGCAGGCCCGCCGGATTGCCTGCGCTCATGGCGTGGCCCGCTGTCGGATGGTGCGTTCCACGCACCATCCGGGCGGTGTGCAGGGTGCGTGGCACGCACCATGCGACCGTCGCGCGGGCGTGATCGGA
>JBCBPG010000545.1:0-3649 GCA_039820865.1 Pseudomonadota bacterium | reverse complement strand
GGCGTCACGAAGGACCAGCCGCGCCACTCGGTCGTGCCGGCGGGCGTGTTCGCGTCGACCGTGCGGGTGAAGCCGGCGGGCGCGTCATGGGTCCAGCCGATGACATCGGTGGTCTCGTCGACCGCCGCCTGCAGGCTGCCGGCCAGGCCATCGAAGTCCTCGGCCCAGATCTCGGTGAGCTGGACGCTCCCGGGCGCGGTGACCGCGACATTGTCGATCGCCCAGTACCAGTCGTTGTCGGCGTCGTCATAGCGCCACAGCACCTCGACGCTGCTGGCCGAGGCGGGGGCGAGCACGTCGATCACCACGCTCTCGTTGCGCTGCGCGGTATCGTCGGTGGTCGTGCTGTCATAGCGCAGCACCTCGACCGGCGTGCCGCCGTCATAGCTGACCGCGACGGTGCCGGTCTGGGCGTCGAAGGGGCGCCAGTGGCTGTCGAAGGTGATCTGCAGCGGCACCTGCGCCGAGGCCGGGTCGATGCCGGGCAGCCCGAACGCGAGATCCGTGGCGAGATCCGTGAAGTCGGGCACGACCTCGGGCGCCTGCCAGCCGGCCAGGTCGCCGTCGTCGAAGGTCTCGGTCAGCAGGCTGCCGGGCGCCTCGACGATCACGGTCCTGGTGTCGGTCGAGACGTTGCCCTCGCCGTCCGTCACCACCAGCGTCAGCTTGTTGACGCCCGTCGGCAGCGTGACCTCCAGCGCCCGGCCCGTGGTCTCGCCGAGCTTCTGGCCGTCGAAGGCGAACCACTCGTAGGTCACGCCCCGCCGCCCGGCGATCGACGCCGAGGGATCGAGCGACACGCTCGCCCCCTGCCCGTCGCCCTCGACCACCATGTCCGCACCCGCCTTGGCGATGGCGATCGTCTCGGGCGCGCCGAGATCGACGCCCTCGAACACCTCCTCATGGTCGGGGAAGGCGTTGTAGAAGGTGTCGAGCTCGGTCAGCTTGGTATGCGTGGTGAAGCGGTCGTTGGCCGGGTCCATCACCACCAGCCGGATCGCGCCGTTGCCGCCATTGGTGCCGACATCCGGCACGCCGGCCCAGGCGCCCCCCTGGTAGTTGACGAACATCTGGTGGACCGGGTTGTCGCCGGCCGCGTAGCTCACCGTCGTCTCGGCCCCGCCCATGAAGTTGTGGCCGTTGAAGGTGAAGGTGATGTTCGGGTACTTCGACGCGAACTCGCGCCAGGCGTCCTCGCCGCCGTTGATGCCGCGCGGGTTCTCGCGGATCGCATAGCCCCAGCCGTCGTTGTCGGTCGTCAGCGGCTCGGTCGTCGGCGTCACGCGCCCGTCGCCGCCCTGCCAGCTGTGCGTGTCGATGATGACGCGGTGGTCGAGATGGTCCTCGATCACCTCCGAGGCCCAGCGGAGCACGTCGTCGGGCATGCCGAACTCCAGGCTGAAGATCAGCCAGTCGGTGCCGTCCGGGGTCTGCAGCGTGGTATAGTGGTTGCGGATCGAGGTCGCGTAGTCGCTGCCGTTGCCGAACGTGTCCTCGCCCACGTCGACGCCGTCATAGAGCCCGCCGCCCTGCGCCGCCGTCGCGCCCACCTGCTCGGGCGTGAAGTAGGTGTCGACATCGGTCTCGAAGCTGAAGGCCGAGGAGAAGCCCGGGCGCTGCTGGTCGTGGTTGCCGATCGCCAGCGTGTAGGAGAGCTGGCCGTCCAGCCGCTCCATCGCGTCCTCGGCGATCTCCCACTGGCCGACCGCGCCGAACTGCACGATGTCGCCCACGTGGATCGCGTGCTGGATCGCCAGGCTGTCCTGCTGGGCCAGCAGCCAGTCGGCCATGTTGCCGAAGACCTCGGAGATCCCGGGGTTCGAGGTGTAGTCCTGCGTGTCCGGGATGATCGCGAAGACATAGGCGTCCTCGCCCGCGACGATGGCGCGGAAGTTCTCGACCAGCGGCGCGCCGTTCTGCGCCTCGGCCGTCACGCTGATATCGGCATGGCCAAGCGCGCCGGGGTCGAGGATCAGCGTCGTGCCGTCGATCGTAGCGCCCACGATGGCGCCGTCGGTGGTGGTGACCTGGAAGTTGGTGGCACCGGTGCCGAAGGCTGCGAGGAGGTCGATCTCGGTGGTCGCGGCGCCCTCGGTCAGCAGGAGGTCGGCGATGTTGTCCTGGATCGGCGCCTCTTCCTCGATGTCGATGACCTCGACGCTCTCGAAGCCGAACTCGACGCCCGCCTCGTAGCCGTCGAAGCCGATCTGGAAGGTCTGGCGGCCCGTCGTGTCGCCCAGCGCGATCTCGGGCGTCTCGAGCACCGAGTCGAAGTCGTCGCCCGCCACCGAGCCGGTGTTGTTGTCGTCCCACTCGTCGCCGTCGGCGATGGCGATCACGCCGGTGCCCAGCGTGAAGTCCGAGCGGTTCTGACCGCCCGCGGTCGCCCAGAACTCGGGGCTCGCAAAGGACCAGCCCTGCCACTCGGTCGTGCCCTGCGGCATCTCCGGATCGTTCTCGCGGGTCCAGCCGTCCGGCGGCGTGTCGGTCCAGCCCAGCAGGTCGTCCGTGAACACCGCCTCGTCGACACCGGGCTCGAGGGGCAGCGCGTCGAAGGTCTCCTCGAACAGCGTCTCGTCGCCCTCGCTCAGCCGGATGTCGTCGATCGCCCACCACCAGTCGTTGTCGGCGTCGAGGTACTGGAAGCTGAACGAGATCGACTGCGCGTCGGCGGCGACATCAAAGTCGATGCTGACCGTCTCGTTGCGCTGGCTGGTGTCGTCGGTGTTCGCGCTGTCATAGCGGAGCAGCTCGCGCTCGACCCCGTCGACGGTGGCCACGACCAGGCCGGTCTGGTTGTCGAAGGGCCGGAAGCTCGATGCGAACTCCAGCGTCAGGCTGCGCGTGCCGGCCGCGCCCAGCGCCACGACGGGCGAGGTGAAGGTCGTGTCGAAGCTGTCCGGCTGGCCGGCGGCGCCGCCGTTGAAGTCGTCCCACTCGTCGCCGTCGGCCACCGCGATCACGCCGGTACCCCTGGTGAACTCGTCGCGCGCCTGGCCGTCGGCGGCCTGCCAGAACTCCGGCGTCACGAAGGACCAGCCGCGCCACTCGGTCGTGCCGGCGGGCGTGGTGTCGGCGACGGTGCGGCTCCAGCCGTCGGGCGCGTCGTGGGTCCAGCCGATCTCGCTCGTCCCCTCGTCGACCGCGCCCTGCAGGTTGGCGGTCAGGCTCTCGAAATCCTCGGCCAGCAGCACGGTGCCGTCGCCGTCCGCCAGCTCGATGTTGTCGACCGCCCAGTACCAGTCGTTGTCGGCATCGCTCAGCCGGAAGGAGAGCTGGATGTCTGTCGCATCGGGCGGCGCCAGGAAGTCGATCTCGACCGTCTCGTTGCGCTGGTCCGTGTCGGTCGTGTTGGTGCTGTCATAGCGCAGGATCTCGACCGGCTCGGCCCCGTCGAAGCTGGCCAGCACCTGGCCGGTCTGCTGGTCGAACGGGCGCCAGTGGCTGTCGAAGCTGAGCGTCAGCGGCTGCCCGCCCGCGCCCTCGGCCACGAAGGGCCCGTCGCCGTCCACGATGCCGAGCGCGGCGATCTCGCTCTCGCTGAGCGCCTCGTTCACCAGGCCGAAATGGGCGAGGTAGCCGGTCGAGGTCTCGTTGTCGTTGTCGCTCAGCAGCAGGAAGCCGTCGCTGGCCGAGAGCGTGAAGCGCG